>JAGVCD010000242.1 GCA_020059425.1 Chamaesiphon sp.
GTAGATGTACTGCCAATTATTCCGATCTTTTTCTTGGCCTTAGCTTTTGTTTGGCAAGCCGCTGTTGGTTTTCGCTAAAAGTATCTTAAATCTTAAAAATGAAGGCATCCTTTGACGAAAGGGTGTCTTCATTTTTTATTACTACCACACAAAAAGAGGCGCACTTGCGCCTCCAACTCTAATCAAAATTTGATTAAAAAACGGATTTCTAAACCATTGCTGGTGAAGGCATGATCAGATGCGGATAAAGAGGGAAACGCTGACAGAGGTTAGAAACCCGCTCCAAACAGTTGTTAGCTACTGCTTCATCGGCAGGAGCTAGCAATCGATCGGCAATAATATTGGCAATCTCGGTGAATTCGTTAGTACCCATGCCCCGACTAGTCATGGCGGGTGAACCTAACCGTAGACCGCTGGTGACAAACGGCGAGGTGGGATCGAAAGGTACGGTGTTTTTGTTAGCAGTGATCCGAACTTCTCCCACTAACCGATCGGCCTCTTTACCAGTCATCTCGATCGATCTAAGATCCACCAACATGACATGGTTATCGGTACCACCGGAGACGATCTTTAAGCCTCGGGCTTGTAATTGAGTAGCCAATGCTTGGGCGTTGGTAATAACATTGCCACAGTAGGTCTTGAATTCGGGGCGTAAGGCTTCCCCAAAAGCCACGGCCTTAGCCGCAATGACATGCTCTAAAGGACCACCCTGGATACCTGGAAAGACCGACTTGTCTAATTTTTTGCCCAACTCTGGATCACGGGTCAGGATCAAACCACCGCGTGGGCCACGTAGGGTTTTGTGAGTGGTCGTTGTCACGACATCGCAGTATTCGATCGGGTTGGGGTGATGTCCAGTGGCTACTAAACCGGCGATATGGGCAATGTCTGCCATTAAATAAGCACCGATTTCATCGGCAATAGCGCGGAATTTAGGAAAATCAATAATGCGGGAGTAGGCCGAATAACCGCAAATCAACATTTTAGGACGATGTTTGAGTGCCAAGTCCCGAATCAAATCGTAATCTAGTTGTTCGGTTTCTGGACTAACACCATAAAAAGCTTTATCAAACCATAGCCCCGAAATATTTACTGGTGAACCATGGCTTAAGTGACCACCGTGGGACAAATCCATCCCCATGATTTTGTCGCCGGGTTGTAGGAGAGTTAAAAATACGGCTAGATTGGCAGGGGCTCCGGCGTGGGGCTGGACATTGGCTGCTGCGGCTCCAAATAGTTTTTTGGCTCTGTCGATCGCCAGTTGTTCGATTTCATCGATAAATTCACAGCCGCCATAGTAGCGCTTGCCAGGCAGCCCTTCAGCATATTTGTTAGTGAGAACCGAGCCTTGGGCAGCCAATACGGCAGCAGAAACAAAGTTCTCACTGGCAATTAACTCCAAATGATCGCGCTGGCGACCGAGTTCCGAGCCAATTAATTTAGCAATGGCAGGATCGTTATCTGCTAAAAATTCCAGGTTAGTTTTGGCCATGGTGTTAATAAATCAGAGGATTGTAGAACTTTAAGGATCGCTCCAGAGTCTGGAAGTAGCAATTGCAACGTATTTTTCAGACATTTTCAATAATAACCTGGTTCGATCGGTGTTGGCAGAGGCTCTGTTTAACTATCCATTGAATGCTAATGTCTTTAATGCCGACCTACTAGATAATGATTTGATTGGGAACATCTATCTAGCCGGGTAGCTCCTATGGACTATGCAGCCCTTTTTAATTAACCATGCGTAAACCATTTCTATTTTTAAGCTCTTGCCTAGCATTCGGTATAGCCGTTACTGCGATCAGTACTACCATCGGTAACGCCCAGATGACCCCGCCGAATTCGCCAGGTTTTCCTGGTATCCCCAGAACCCCAAATCCTCTCAAAACTCCGGCAGCCAAGCCCGCCGCTGTGGCGTTGGCTACTTTTAGCTGTCAAAGTCGGGGCACAGTTATTAAGGTGGTACTGAGGTCTGATCGCACTTATAAGACTGGAGCCAACCCCTCTGCAGCCATCAGCGGTACTTATCAGAAACTGGGCGATGCCTACCGCTTCAAAGATGGGACCTTGAAAAAACAGTCGATCGTCCAGTTACGGAGCAGTTATTATTTAGTAGCAACTGAGAAAGAAGCCCGAGCTGCCTCGATTGCTGCAACTGATGCGGCAATGGTCTGCACCAGAAGATAAATAACCATGAACAACCAACAGCTATACTGGCGATCGAATGCCCTCCTGATCTATCAAACATTTTTAGATGACGAGCCGGGTCGTTTGTGGCAGCAGCTGTTGGTTGCCGATAAAAACAATATGCTAGTGGCTTATGGTCAGTGGTTTCGCTGCTTAGCCGATCGACAATTGGGCTGGCAAGATTATTTGATCGAGCAGCTGCTCACTACTGATAATCCTTTCACCAAGCAAGTCCAGCAGCACAACTGGGCTGATCTATCTATGGAATTGCAGGGAGCAGTGCATCATGATTTAGCAATTTTGAGAGAGATCTATAGCTGTAGTTGTAGTCAAATAGCCCAATGGGTGACAGCTACTACCGGTTTAAAAACTGTGGCCTGGGCTGATCATACCTCATCGACAAATCCTAGTGATTTAGCCAATATTTTGGATAGTAGCCTGGACTGGCGGGCTCAATTACCAGACTTGATTAAACATTATTGTCAATTTGGCACTGGTCGCTTTGCTCAATTTTCGGCCTTTCGATCGCAACAGGGTGAATTACAAGGTATTGCCGATCCCGATTCGATCGAACTCCAGCAGTTGGTTGGTTATGGCTGGCAGCAAGCGGCGCTGCTGCAAAATACCAAAGCATTGATTGCCGGTTATCCAGCCTTGAATGTGTTGCTTTATGGCAGTCGCGGGTCAGGGAAGTCTTCGTTGGTAAAGGCTTTAGTGCATGAGTTTGAAAATTTGCGGCTGGTTGAAGTGCCCAAAAATGAACTGATGAATCTGCCGCAAATCTTAGAGCAGCTACGTCAATTGCCCCAAAAATTTATTATTTTTGTGGATGACTTGTCTTTTGAGGCTGATGAAAATAGTTTCAAGGCTCTGAAAGTAGTGCTAGAAGGTGGTCTAGTAGCTCGCCCGCAGAATATTGTGGTTTATGCTACTTCCAATCGCCGCCACTTAATTCGCGAGTTTTTTGCCGATCGACCACGTCCTCAAGATAGTGATGAAATTCACAACTGGGACACCGTGCAAGAGCAACTCTCCTTTAGTGATCGGTTTGGCCTAACTCTGACTTTTGAGCCAGCTAATCAGGAAACTTACTTGCAAATTGTTCATCATTTGGCTGCTGGCCTGGATATTACAGCCGAAGATTTGACTTTTCGGGCTTTACAATGGGCAACGCAACAAAATGGTCGATCGGGTAGAACGGCGCGGCAGTTTGTAGATTTCTTGCGATCGGACATTGGCGACATCTCGATAGGAAAAATGCAATGGCCTAGTGCTATTTAGTATTGTTCAACATGGCGATCGCCTCTTCGCACCAAGACAACCAACCTTTCTCTAGCTGGATACCATTTAGCAGTGTTAGATACCGCAATTTTGCAAACTTATCGCATTCAGCTGGATTTTCAAAAAATTGACTTTCGATCTGTCGATAGGTGTTCAACGTTTCTTGATGCTGGAGGCGATGATGTTCAAGTTCTTCCATAATCATCGACGGATCTACTAAGTATCCAGCAAATAGTTTGACTAGTAAATCATCTTTAACTGGGGTTACTTTGCCTGGTTGAATAATCCACTCTCGTAAATATTCTTTCCCTGTTTCGGTAATCGATAACATTTTTTTGTCTGGACGGTTTTCCTGTCTAATCACCTCGGCACTGAGATAACCTTGCTCCTCTAATTTGGAGAGCTCTCGATAAATTTGCTGTTGGGTAGCGTACCAAAAAAAGCCGACGGAACCCGCAAACTGTTTGGATATATCATAACCACTGTAGCAAGCATTGCTTAATGTTGCCAAAATTGCATGGGATAGGGACATAATCGCGGATAAATAGAGATCGGCAGGAGCTAGAAAATATACTATCTTTTGTAGCAGAGACAGAAGAATCTATCTTGTCTAGATATAGATCGACAACAACATGGATATGTGCCCACTTCATTGAGTATATAGTTAGTGAAGACTCTTATCGCCAACCTTATGGTGTAGCAGAAGCTCATAACCTAGCGATTAAAGTTTCTTGTCTCACGGGCTGTCTACTGACTAAGCCTCCACAAGCAGCAACGATGCGTTCTCACCGTCGTTTTAAACTAAATTAGAAAATCTAAAATGTTTAATTTTGGTTTGGAAAAGGTGCTCTACTTGGGGAAACCCCTAGACCACACTTTTCGCTTTTTCGTACAATGTTTTACCCAAATAACAGGTCTCCCGTTTAGGAGATCTTCTTTCTGGGATTCTATACATTACGTTCTCAAGGTACTGATTGTTTACAATTTAAATTACTATCATTTTGTTACCTAAATCATTTTAGCATTCAGTTCGATTCAGAACCTGCGCATAAAGTCTTACTGCCACTTTTCGCCTACCCCATTTTCTCTTTGAGTGCTATTTGTAGCTCCAATTACCAAAAAATAATGTGTCAATATCAAGAGCCAGACTATTTCTTAGCTGTTTTACTTATTTCCCAGACACAGGCTGAATCTCTCATTGCGCGGCACTCAACTTGATCAATTTCAAATTCTTTGCCTGTTAACCAATTCAATGATTCTGCTAGAGTGCCAACCCAACCCCAGCAGATTGGCGCATCAGATATCTTGCCAGCACACAAAGCACAGGATCTATCAATATAAGCCCACTTATCACCACGATCTTCAATACTTACACTAACGTCATATGCAACCTCTTTATAAATTTTATCCAATTCATTCTTGATACTCTCCAGGACGGTTTTAATCTGTAGCGATAATGGCAAAAATTTAATGGCTGTGCGCGTAGTCATATTAAACAATACCCCTTGTTTATCTAGTGCCGGTCTAGTCGAAATTCGACCGAACCGAATCAGATTTTCTTGACTGCTCTGGCCGTAGAGTTGCACTAACGCGGTGCAGAGATTGGTGTAATCTTTATGCGTAAAATCTGGACTGAGTCTAATCTTTTCTGGTGGATAGTTGTCAATAAATCTCTCCATGTCGTTCTCATGCAATATGTTATCTAACGCTTGCTTACCGATCATTTCTTCGGCAGCAATCAGGGCATAACGCATGTAAGCTTCGATTTGCGGTACTTCTGTAACGGGATCGTGATCGAGTTTATTTTGAATTTTCATGGTTGTCTTTAAATATAATTTTCTTCAAACAGTGCTGATTTTGCTTGGAACCCTATTTACTCATTTATATTGGCTCTAAAGATTTATTACAGCACTCCATCTGCTTGGTTTGATTGTGAATTCCCCCAAACAGGACAAAATACTGAAGTTTGAGGTGTTCTTTGGTTCAGAACATAAGAATGGTGTGGGACAGCAACATTAATCATTCAATTTACAATTGACAAATCTATGATGCCAAGTATAGTATGTAAAATAAGTTATTATACAACTTGTTGCATAGTGATCCGTTATGTAGCGGTTTTTACAATTTAAATAATATTTTTGACGAAGTGTAAAAGTCATTCAGTGATTTATCTACCTATTTTGGGAGAGTAGTTGCTGACTAGCTTCTGAGTCAGATGTGCTCGGCTACCAGATAATTTTGATGCATTCTGAAAAACTCCGCTCTCATCGAACTTATCGGCGTTAGGAGTTTGCATCATTGCCTTGATTGTGTGAGTAAATTTGAACTCGGAATTTAAAATTACAGATGATCTCAGAAAAAAATGGCTACTCTAACCACGACGACCTTGCTGAGATTAAGGCTGGGAAGGTATTGGTGCTGGGCGGTGACCGCTCAACGGCTCTTTTAATTAAACAAGAACAGCAAGCTGGATTTGTAACCGCTGGTTCAGCTGTCGGTGGATATTTTGATCGTGAATTCACCGAATATTATATTATCGGCCATGTAAAATTCACCGTACCGGTAAGTGAGATGGATCGCCAAAAAGCGATTAAGCATCGTCAAGCTGATGTTGATCGAATGCTCCGGTTTTGGAAAGAGAAAGACTTGTTGGAGCGCACAGTCTCTTTTCTCAGGATGCTGTGCGATCGATTCGGATTTTATGAATCTCGGAATATTCCGTCTGACTTTTTGGCATGTCTGCTGGGTGCCGATTCAGAAATCATCAAACGTGCTTGGGAGCGATTACTCATGAACGATAGCGAGGATGTAGTTATGTCATCTGACTTGTCAGAATTTCATGCTCCAGTACTACAACGAACTGTTGAAAATAAAGACGTTTTTGTTGCACCAAGCTTGTCGGAATATTCAGTCTCATCGCTCCAGCGTCGTGACGATTCTTCAGCACTGGTCGGATATTCAGCTTCGTCTTTGATGCTGTCAGAAATTCAGCCAAAACAACGAGGTGGTTTTCTGAACTGGCGACTTATGCTAGTGCTCGGTGGAATTACTCTCGCAGGGGTCGGTTTTTTGCTATACGCATGGTCTAAGTCAATCCAGCAACCTTCTACTGTTACAGCCAATGCAACACTAGCTCCTGTAAAATCCCCATCGATTTCGGCGCTGGGTTATATTGAGCCTGAAGGCGAAACGATTCTGCTGTCTGCTCCGGCATTTTTAGAAGGGAGCCGAATTGACCAATTACTGATCCGCCAAGGGGATTTAATTAAAAAAGGCCAGGCGGTAGCGGTTTTAGATAATCGAGATCGTCTCCAAGCAATTTTGGAGCAGACCCAACAGAGTGTCAGAATTGCTGAAGCTAAATTGCAACAGGTCAAAGCTGGGTCTAAAACTGGGGATATCAAAGCACAAGAGGCCAAATATCGTAGTTCTAAGGCTGAATTACAAGGGCAGATCAACACCCAAAGAGCAACACTTGCTAATTTGCAGGCACAATTAGAGGGCGAGCGGAGTACCCAAGAAGCCTTAATTCTCCAGACTAAAGCAGAGCTTGCAAATGCTAGGAAGGAATGCGATCGCTATAACATTCTAGAAGAAG
This sequence comes from Chamaesiphon sp., assembly GCA_020059425.1. The sequence goes on from JAGVCD010000242.1 coordinate 7,064, forward strand.
GTGGAGCAATTTCTAAGTCTCAGCGAGATAACATTTGTCTAAATCAATCCACTGCCCAAGAAAGATTAGCACAGGCTAACTCATCCTTAAGTCGGATCGTTAATACCAGACAACAGCAAATTAGCGAAACTAAGTCCAATGCGCAACGAATTATCAATACTCTGAATAATGAGATTGCTGCTACAGCTGGATCTAAAGAAGCAATTGCTGAGGTTCGTCCGGTAGATGTACAAGTAGCAACTCAAGAATTACTCTCTAGCAAGGCTGCGGTCAAAAAAGCCCAGGCAGATCTTGCCCAGGCTTATGTACAGGCACCGATTAATGGTCGAGTGCTCAAAATCAATACTTGGCCAGGGGAGCTGATTCATCAACAAAAAGGCATTGCTGAATTAGGAAACACCTCGCAGATGTTTGTTAGTGCAGAGGTCTATGAAACTGATATTGCTCGCATTCGGCAAGGCCAAAAAGCAGTTATTCGTGCTGATAAAACGGTCGGTTCCCTCACTGGGACGGTAGATCGAGTCGGCCTCAAGATTGGTACTCCCAACACTCTAGGGACAGATCCAGTCAAGGATGCAGATGTCCGAGTTGTCCAAGTCAAGATTCGACTCAATCCAGAAGACAGTAAAAAAGTTAGCAGCCTGACTAATTTACAGGTTAATGTTGCCATCGACACGGGATCGTAAAAATGTTTCAAAAATTGCCCGTAGCTTGGTTACAACTCAAGCATCAAAAAATAAGACTCGTGATTGCCTTATCGGGAGTAATTTTTGCGGTTGTCATTGTATTCATGCAATTTGGGATTCGTGATGCTTTATTTGATAGTGCTATCAGATTTCATGAATCCCTGAACGGCGATTGTGTGATCATTAGCCCCCGATCGACTTCTCTGATCGCAATGGATGCATTTAGCGAGCGTCGATTAGGTCAAACAACTGCGTTTCCAGAGGTAGATTTTGTGGCACCCATTTACCTGGGATTTGCCCAGTGGAAAAATCCCCAAACTCGTAATTATTGGCGAAATATCTTAGTAATTGGTTTTGATACACGCTATCCAGTCTTTACTTCCCAAGAAATTAATGACAAAATCCCTGAAATAAATTTATCTGAGAGAGTTTTATTTGATCGAGAGTCTCGAGAAGAATTTGGACCAATTGTTAATGATTACAAAAAAAATAATGAAGTAATTACAGAAATTGGCAGTGAAGGAATAAATTCAAAAATTCATGTAGTTGGGTTATTCAGTTTAGGGACTTCATTTGGTTCTGATGGCAATATTTTAACTAGCCACTTGAATTTTTTGAGAATTGTTAATACTAGAGGAAAGGGCTTTGTTCACGTTGGTTTAATTAAACTGAAACCAGGGAGTGATGTGAATGGTTTTATGGATAAACTTCGTAAACATCTGCCGAAAGATGTAAGAGTTTTGAGCAAAGCCGAATATATCAATTTTGATAAAGACTATTGGCAAAGTAGTACAGCTATCGGATTCATTTTCAGCTTAGGAGTATTATTAGGGATTATTGTGGGGATTGTCGTTGTTTATCAAATTTTATATACAAATGTTTCTGAGCATCTGCCTGAATATGCAACGTTGAAAGCTTTAGGATATCGCCATCGATATCTATTAAAAGTTGTCTTTCAACAGGCATTTTTCATTGCTATCATGGGGTATTTACCTGGCTTTTTGATTACTCTGGTTCAATATGAAATTACTAAGCAGGCAACTTTATTACCGATTGGTATGACACTAGAAAGAGCTGTTGTTGTATTTGTCTCAACCTTAGCAATGTGTCTAGTCTCAGGGGCAACGGCAGTCCGAAAACTTAAAGATGCAGATCCAGCAGATATATTTTAGGAGATTGTATTTATGTCACTGTTAAAAGTCAGGGGATTAAATCACTTCTTTGGCAAGAAAAATTTGAGAAAACAAGTTTTACACAATATAAATTTAGTTGTTGAGCGTGGCGAAATTGTTATTCTTACTGGCCACTCTGGTTCAGGTAAAACCACCTTGTTATCACTAATTGGTGGTTTAAGATCAGTACAAAAAGGGCGATTAAGGTGTGTCGGTCAAGAACTTCAAGGTGCGAATGAATTAGCCCTAGTTCAAACACGTCGGCATATTGGTTATATATTTCAGGCACATAATCTTTTACCATTTATGACAGCTGAGCAAAATGTTCAAATGTCAATTGAATTACACGAAAAAGTGAGTTCACAAGCAGCAAAGGCTCGGTCACAACATATCTTGAAAGCGGTTGGTTTAGGAGAAAGAATGCATGCTTATCCAGATAGTCTTTCGGGTGGACAAAAACAACGGGTGGCGATTGCAAGGGCACTAGTTAGCAACCCAAAATTGATTTTAGCCGATGAACCTACTGCTGCTTTAGATAGTCAAACAGGTCGTGAAATTGTTAATTTGATGCAAGTGATGGCCAAAGAACAAAACTGTACGATTTTAATGGTGACACATGACAATAGAATTCTGGATGTTGCCGATCGAATAATTCATATGGAAGATGGCCGATTGGTTGCGAATAGTGGATAGTTTTTGTCAATCCATCTAAACTCAACATGCACAATAAACAAAATTAGTGAAATCATGATTAATTTTAAAAAAATTGCCTGTCTGCTTAGTATTTTGACAGTTACTGGTTTAGCTGCACAGGTGGATATTGTATCAGCGGCTTCTAGCAGTAATCTTACAGTAAAGTTCATTGGCATTAATAATCCGAAAGGTCAAATATGTGTGAATTTATTTAATGGGCAAAAAGGATTTCCTGACGGTGGCAAAGGTTCTGCTCTGAAGGTTGCTCGTTGTACACCTGTTGTTAAAGGAAATGCTCAGATCACATTCGCAAATTTGCCCTATGGTAATTATGCGATTGCTGCAATTCATGATACAAATGGTGATACTCGTCTTAATAGTAATTTCTTTGGTGTTCCTACAGAAGGAGTTGGATTTTCGAATAATGTCGTAGTCAAAACTTCTGCACCTAGTTTTAGCGAATCTCAATTTTCTTTATCTAAGCCGAAGGGTGAGCTATCTATCAAAGTTCAGTATTTTTAATTACAATTAAAATCATTAATTGTTTTTGACTACTTCAAAAATATAACTTAATTTTAGTTAGACTTTCAGTGCAAAATAATGCTGCACTGGAAGTTACTGTAAAATACTAACTATTGGATTGTTTAACATAGCTGCAGAGGCAGTATAACTTTTAATAATACGTCTTTTTGCTTAGCTTATTCAGTTGACTATTTTTAAAAAAATAGAGTATATTGCACCTATAGTTAATCTTTTCAAAATACTTCTAAAAGAATTCCAGGGACTACTTGAAACTACTAATAGCACTGGAGCTTTTATTTTCAGGCTACGTTGTCTAAAAACTTCATTGAAAGTAGGTGAATTGTTTTATTTTACTTTTGTTACAAGCTGACTAAAAAAGCATTGTAATTCTTAAACATTTAATATCAAAAATCCCAAGTGTTCTGATGCAAATCGATTCCTCCAAAGCTATTGTTTCTCATTCTTCAGTACAACATGCCCCGATCGCAATTGTTGGGATGGGCTGTCGATTCCCAAAGGGTTTAGCTAGTATTGACAAGCTATTACAGGCATTGAAAACCAAGTTCAGTGCGATCGATAAGGTGCCAGCAGAACGTTGGACAGTCGATCGATATTATGCCTCTAATCCTAATGCTAAGGGTAAGGCCTATATGCATCGGGGCGGATTTCTGAATCAGGACATCAGTACTTTTGATGCGTCGTTTTTTGGGATTTCGCCGCGCGATGCGGAGAATATGGATCCCCAGCAGCGGCTGTTGTTAGAAGTTGTTTGGGAAGCTTTTGAGAATGCGGGAATAGATTTGCCTGGATATGCGGGGCGCAGTGTAGGGGTATATGTGGGCGGGTTTATGCTCGATCATATGATTACTCAGATGGCGGCTCCCAATCGATCGATCATCAATCAAAATACCGCTACCGGGATGATGATGACGATGCTATCTAATCGAATCTCCCACACATTTGACTTGCGGGGTCCGAGTATGTCGATCGATACGGCTTGCTCCTCTTCCCTGGTAGCATTTCACTATGCTTGCCAGGATTTGTGGAACGGTGTCACCGAGATGGCGGTAGTCGGTGGTTCAAATGTGATGCTGCGTCCTGAGTATCCGATGGGGATGTGCAAAGGGCACTTCTTGGCGCGTGACGGCGAGTGTAAGTCGTTTGACTCCCGCGCTGATGGGTATGGACGAGGTGAGGGCGCTGGGGCAGTATTGCTCAAACCGTTAGCAAAAGCTTTGGCTGATGGCGATCCGATTTTGGCGACGGTAATTGGTACTGGTAGCAATCAGGATGGACATACACCAGGAATTTCGATGCCGAGTGGTGAGGCGCAACAGGCGTTAATTAGGGAAGTTTGTGACAGATACTCGATCGATCCGCAGGAAGTGCGTTATGTGGAGTGTCATGGTACGGGTACAGCGATTGGCGATCCGACTGAAGCGGGAGCAATTGGCTCGGTGTATGGTGCTGCGAGAAAGGATGTGAGCCCCGTCGTGATCGGTTCGGTGAAGAGTAATATCGGTCACTTGGAAGCTGCGGCTGGGGTGGCCGGGATTATTAAGGCAGTATTAACCTTGATGTATCGTCAGGCTTTACCTTTAGCGAATTTACAGAATCCTAATCCAAATATTCCGTTCGACGAATTAAACGTGAGATTAGCTGACGATTTAATCGAGCTGGGTAGAGCAGATGAAGAATTCTGCGCAGCGGTGAATTCATTTGGTTATGGCGGAACGAATGCCCATGTGGTTCTGAGAACTGCACCTTTTATGGCAACTCCTGAGGCTTCTGGAGTTGCGGACGAGCCAGAAGAGCGGAAGTTCCCACACTTTTTACCGCTCTCTGCACGTAGTCCAAAAGCGGTGGCGGCTGTGGCGGGTAAATATGCGCAACTGCTGCATGATGGCGCAAGCTTAACAGATACCCTCTATTCGGCTTCCTTCAAACGCGCTCATCTATCTCATAGTGCGGTCGTCAAAGGACACGATCAATCGCAATTAATTGCCGCCTTAGAAGCTCTCTCTCGCAATGAGGACAATGAGGACATTATCCAAGGCGTAGAGCCTTATCAAGGACATCGCAAACCAGTATTTGTCTTTACTGGAATGGGTCCTCAATGGTGGGCGATGGGACAAGAATTATATCGTGATGAACCGATTTATCGGGCGGCGGTAGATGAGGCAGATGCGATTTTTACAGAGGTGGCTGGCTTTTCTATTTTGGCGGAAATGCTCAAGAGCGAGGAAGATTCCAAAATTGGCCGTACCGTATTTGCTCAACCATCAAATTTAATTATTCAAATTGGGCTATTAGCAGTCCTTCGAGCGGCTGGAGTTGAACCAGGTGCAGTAGTTGGACATTCCGTCGGCGAACTCGGTTCGGCCTACGCAGCAGGGGTACTGAACCTGCGCGATACAATGACCGTTTGTTACCATCGGAGTCGATTACAGGCGACCTGTGCGGGCACGGGGGCGATGATGGCAGTAGGCTTGAGCAAGGAAAAAGCGTTGGAGCGGATCTCTCATTGCTTGGATGTAGTCTCGATCGCGGCGGTAAATAGTCCCACAACTGTGACTTTGGCAGGGGACCCGACCGAATTAACAAATTTAGGCGTAGCCTTGACTGCCGAAGGGATTTTCAATCGTCAGTTAGAAGTTGAAGTGCCTTATCATAGTCCCATCATGGATCGGATTATGCAGCCATTGACAGAAGCCTTGGCGAATGTCCAGCCTTCGGCACCAAGAATTCCGCTGTATTCTACTGTTACAGGTGGCCTGGTGGAAGGTGTATCCTACGGGGCAGATTATTGGCCGTTAAATATGCGTCAATCAGTAGAATTTGCCACCGCAATTTCAGCAATTCTGGCTGATGGTTATAATACATTCTTAGAAGTTGGCCCTCACCCAGTTTTAGCTACTTCCCTACGCGACTGTATTAAGGCTGCCGACAAAGATTGTCGTACCGCCTATACCTTACGCCGCAAAACTCCCGAACTATCCTCACTTCATCGATCGATCGCCAGCGTGTTTACCAGTGGTTGTAATATCGATTGGCAGGTACATAATGGTACGGGTAAATTCATTCAACTGCCTAATTATGTTTGGCAACGCGACAAATTATGGTTAGAAAATGAGCGAGGAATGCAAGAGCGAATTGGTTCTACAGATCTGCCAATTCTTGGACTCCAAGAAGCTCCAGGTACACCAGTATGGCGAAATGAATTCGATCATGAACCAGTAGCTTATTTACGCGATCACGTCGTTACTGGCGTACCGATTCTGCCTGCTGCTGCCTATATCGAAGCATTACTGGAATTAGCCAAACTCCAATTTGAGGATGCTCCAGCGATCATAATTCGGAATTTGCAGATTCTCGCACCAATGGTTATTACTCCAGAAAGGGGTTTAGACTGTGCGACATCCTACGATCCACTCACTGGGATGGCAACAATTCGAGGGCTAGAAAACGGACGATTGGGGATCGGACAAGTTCACATCACTGGCAAGATTAGCAGCTTAGACAAATTCAAATCTTATAAAATCGACATTCATTTATTATTAAAAGACTTCCGCAAACATGAAGATGTGGCAGCCTTTTATCAGAGCTTGGCCAGAATAGATCTAAACTATGGTCCGGCCTTTCAAACAATTTGGCAATTGCGAGTCGATCAAGAATCCGGTAGAGTACTATCGCGAATTAAAATGCAGCCTGAACTGACTGTTAACTTGTCCCAGTACTGCATTCACCCCACTGTACTCGATGCCTGTTTTCAATCCCTCATCGCTATGCTTGATGGATCAGATACCACCTACCTCCCCACCGGATTCAGTGAGATGTGTGTATATTCCAAGCAAGTGCCTGCTAATGTGTGGTGCTTGAGTGAAATTGTCGAGCAAACAGATAGACATATCGACTGCAATCTGACATTGGTAGACGACGAAGGTAATGTCGTCGCTACGATTCGGGGAATGCGATCGACTGCTGCTGCGAAAAAAGAGCGTACCGATCGATTTGGCGATAAAGTCAAAAAGCAAATTCTGGGCTATGAATGGACTTATGGCGAAACTCTCAACGAAGCTAGACGCTTGGGCTATTGGTTGGTAGTTGGTTCCGACAGCCAACTTGCGCCAGAGTTAATCCAACGTCTGGAAAGTTATGGTGCGATCGGTATTTTCCCTGTCACTATTGGCGCAGAATTTCAGGCCGCCGATGGACAAATAATCGTCCGCTCTGGTTATGTTGAAGATGCCAAGGCCGTTTTAAATCATTGTGGCGAACTGGATGGCATTGTCTTCTTGCATGGTTTAACAGCTACGACTAATTCAGTCGATCCGACTGGAGAAACTGCGATCGAAACTCTCATCGCTTTCTCCCAAGCTTTGACTCAACAGCCAAAAGAGCGCCAGCCGCGTGTATATGTCGTTACACAAGGTGCCTTTGCTGTTAACGAACAAGATAAAAATATCCAGCCTAGCCAGTCTGCTGTAAATGGCTTTGCCAGAGTCGCATTTAATGAATTGGAAGGTCTGCGTTTCAGTAGTATTGACCTACCAACTAAGATCAGTGAAGACAGCATAGAAAGTCTTGCTTTAGAACTACTTTGCGATGATGTTCATGACGAAGTTGCTCTCCGTGGTAACTTCCGACTGGTGAGCGAATTGGTAGACAGTCCAATGCTGGCTGATGATCGTATTCAATACATGAACCTTGATGATGAACATCCGATTTTAGTCCGCCCATTGCTTGCCGAGGCTGAGGGTGTAGGCATGGCTAGGATTTTATCCTTCACTCCCAGAGAACTAGGTGCCGATGATATCCGTCTGCGGATTGAAACCACTATAGTTCCTCCTAATTTATTGCTAGATACTTCCTCTGAGGTCTTGGGACAACCAACGATTGAGATAGTGGCTGAAGTTTTGGCCGTTGGCAGTAATGTTACCGATCTGCGTCAGGGGATGAGAGTTTGCGGGTTTGCCCCTGCTGACCTTGCTAGTCAAATATCTGCTCCCCGCAGCCAGTTTCAGCTTGTACCAATTTCGGCTACCGCTAATGCTGCCAATTTAGTTAGTACTATTGGTGCGGCAACTCGCGCCGAAAGGGCGATCGAATCCCTCGAACTATCAGCTGGTGACAATGCTCTCGTTTACGCTGACGAACTCGGGTTAGTCGTCGCCGATGCTCTCCGCAGCCGTGGGCTTTCCATCGCTTTGCTATGGGATGATGTTGAGCAATTAGACTACCAGACTGTTGAACAGTATCCCATCTTCCCGATCTGTCCGGAAGCTATTCAACAAGCCATTAGTGAGCAAACAGATGGCAAAGGATTCACCATTCTCGTTGCTCCACTGCAACAGTGGACAAAATCTTTCGACTTGGGCATGCTCTGTAAAGGCGGTTGTGCGATCGACACCGACAGCGTAGCTAGTCCATTAATAGTTTCTCAACAGACAATTGTTCGTACAGACATGAGCCTGCTCTTACAACGTCCCGAGCGTCTGCAGCAAGCCTTGCAAAGAGTCATTACCGAGATAGTCAATGGCACAATTGCGCCATTACCCAACCTGGAAATTTCGATTATTGACCTGGCTTGGCAGAAATTGGGTTTGGCCGTTACCTCTAGCATCGCCCTCAACTATGAAACCGAAGGTCGAGATTTACCAGTTGTCCAACAGGACAGTCTGAGTTTTGATGCCGATGCTACCTACTTAATTACTGGTGGTTTTGGTGGCTTTGGTCAGAAGACAGCCGAATGGCTGATTGATAATGGAGCACGTCACCTAGTGCTTACTGGACGCACTGGGGCTGATAGTGCGGAACGTCAAGCTTTAGTTACTAGCCTCGAAGCTAAAGGCGCTAGCATTAAAGCCGCTGCTTGTGATACAGCTGATTATCAACAACTCTCTGCCCTGTTCGCTGAGATCAATCAAGAAATGCCTCCACTCAAGGGCGTATTTCACTCTGGTGCCTTAATTATCGATCAGCCGATCGGTGAAATCGACCTGGACACTTTCCACAAAGTGATGCGCAGTAAAGCCCTGGGGGCGTGGAACCTACACATCTTGACTCGATCGATCGAACTAGATCATTTTGTGTTGTACTCTTCGATCGCCAACCTGGTTGGTAATGCCCGTCAATCGGCCTATAGTGCAGCGAACGGTTTCCTCAACGGCTTGGCCCATCTCCGTCATGCTCAGGGGCTGGTAGGGACTAGTGTGAACTGGGGGGCGATCGCCGATGTTGGGGTTGTCGCTCAAGATGAACAACTCGAACAGTTTTTACGCTATACAGGTTTACGCGGTATTAATACTGCCGAAGCTCTAGATGTTCTAAAAGTTAGTCTCGCCCGTAACACCACACAATTTGGAGTCACCGTGATTTCCAGTTGGGCAGACTGGGCGAGGTTTGAAACACGCGGAGCCACCTCTCCCCGCTTTGCCAGCCTAATCGCTGCCGACAGTGCAGGTAAAGACAACTCCATGCGCGATGTACTGATCGAGGAATTATCCCAACTTGATGCTGGTGACCAAGTCGAATTGCTTGGTAGCCTGATCGTCGAAATTATTGCATCAGTGCTCAAATCCGATCCGGCTAGCATCCCGATCGATTCTGCTCTGAGTCAGTTGGGTGTCGATTCTTTGATGGCTACCGAGTTTCAGCTCCAACTTGATGCCAAACTCGGTTTGAGCATCTCGATCATGGAACTGTTGGGCGATGTGACGATTCGGAGCTTGTCCCGACAGTCGTTAAAAACCCTGCTAATGCCAACGGCGGGAGTTAATGCAGTTCTACCTACGGCTGTTTCGGTAGCTACTTAGAGAGATTAGATTTGCAAGGGAGATTTACATTTTCTAGCACTGATCTCAACTGAAGTTAAAATCCTACAACCACCCCAAAAACATGAACTACCAATCAAGTTTTGATCGTCTCAAACAGAAAATGAACTTGGGTTCTACTGAAACGTCACTACCCCGAGAAGATCGACGTGTACCAAATGCGCCGATACCAGTTAAGCCAGAATTTTATGATTTTTCGCTCTTTCCAGAGTACAAAGAATTTACCACTATGGAGTGGTTCTATGAGAAGCAGAAATACACCAGAAATCAGTTTCTCAAACATGCTGGGTCTTCTGATGCGACGGTCAATCTTGAAGGTAGAGAGATCATCAATTTTTCTAGCTACAATTACCTCGCCCTAGCGAATGATCCTCGTGTCAAAGCTGCTGCCAAACAAGCGATCGATGATTGTGGTACTAGTACTGGCTCCGGTCGATCGATCACCGGAGAAGTTAGTATCCACCAAGAATTTGAACGCGAAATTGCCGACGTACTTGGGACTGAAGATGCTGTTGTTTCTGTCGGTGGCTACAGCACTAATGCCTTCGCAATCGGTTACTTGTGTCGAGCACAAGACATGATTATCTATGACGAATTAATTCACAACTCCGCCCTATCGGGTTGTAAAATCGCCGGATCTCGTCGCTTTAGCTTTCCTCACAACGACTATGAAGCTCTCGAAAAAATATTAGCCGAACATCGCCATAAGTATGAGCGGGTTCTCATTCTGGTTGAAGGCGTTTACAGTATGGATGGAGACATCCCTGATATTCCCCGCATCATCGAGATCAAAAATCGCTATCAAGCTCTGTTGATGGTCGATGAAGCTCATTCCATGGGCATTATTGGAACGAATGGCCTGGGAGTAACAGATTACTTTGATATTTCCGGGAAAGAAATAGATATCCTGTATGGCTCTATGAGTAAGGCTTTCGGTACCTGTGGTGGCTATGTAGCAGGTTCCAAAGCTCTAATCGCGATGCTGAAATATTATGCACCAGGCGTATTACTCTACGGTGCTGCTCCTACCCCTGCCAATACCGCTGCTGGACTAGCTACCCTCCGAATCATGAGAGTCCAACCGGAGCGGGCGCGACAAGTCCAGGCCAACGCCGCTTACTTCATCGCTAAAGCCAAATCCCTTGGTCTCAACACTTACAACAGTAAAGATTCCGGTGTCGTTCCCATTATGATGCGAGATTCCGAATTGGCTCTATGGATGTCAATTCAACTATTTGATCGCGGTATCTGCACATTCCCGATGCTTTATCCGATCGTTCCCCGCGATAAATCTCGCTTGCGCTTCTTCATCAACACTAATCACACTAAGGCACAACTCGACTACACAATTGATTGTCTAGTCGAAAACTTGCGAATTGCCCCTCGCTCCAAGGGAGTTATGTAGTTAAGTCTAGGGTGACCCGAAAACCACACAAAAAACCATGAAGCAGATTCAATTCACTACCTTCGGTCAACCCAGTGCTGTGGCCAAATGCGTCGAAATCTCCGATATCGCCCCCCCATCGGCTTGGGAAGTTGCTGTCGATATCGAAGCATTTCCCATTAACGTTGCTGACTTAGCGATGCTATCTGGCAACTACGGCACTCTACCTAAATTGCCTGCCACTATTGGGATGGAAGCCGTCGGACGCATCTCCGAATGCGGTAGCTCAGTAAAAAACTTCGCCATTGGCGATCGAGTTGTACTATTAGCCAACAACAACTGGGCAGAACGTCGCAAAGTTCCTGTCGCTACTGTCCACAAAGTATCCTCTACTGGTGATGTGGCTCAACTCTCCCTTCTAAAAGTCAATCCCGCTACTGCTTATCTATTGCTCCAAAACTTTGCCAAACTCGAACCAGGTGATTGGATTATTCAAACTGCCCCACTTTCTAGTGTTGGTCAATGCATCATCCAAATTGCCAAAGCCCAAGGTTTAAGAACAGTCAATATCATTCACCGTGAAGCAATCAAGCCAGAAGTTCTAGCATTAGGGGGTGACATCGTATTACTCGATGGGGAAGATTTAGCTGAGCGGGTGAGAGCTGCCCTCGGACATGAATCGATCCACTTGGCTTTGGATGCAGTTGCAGGTGCTGGTATCCAAAGAATAGCGGAATGTCTTAACGAGGGTGGTCAGATTGTTAATTATGGGATGTTATCAAACGAAGGCTGTGCTCTCAAACCCGAACAGACAATCTTCAGAAGCATTACGCTCAAAGGCTTTTGGTTATCAAAGGTTCTCAACCGCATGTCTCAAGCCGATCGATCCCAATTGTTCAAGACTTTAAGCGAAATGGTGACCAATGGCAAACTAAAAATCGACATTGATTCCTGTTTTGCGATATCCGATATCAATCAAGCTCTGCGCCGAGCCGAACAAGGAGGACGTAAGGGCAAAGTTATCGTGATGACTGGTACTAACAATGCTATAGGAGTGACTTGATGAATGGGATCGTGTCAACCGCGAACGATCAGCCTCAGCAATTACAAATAATTAGGCCATTATTTGATTCTGCACCTCGTTCCGGGGAATCGATCGAAATTGCTCCAGGTTTGTGGTGGTTAAGATTGCCGCTTTCTTCAACTCTCGACCATATTAATGTCTATGTGCTGGAATCCAAGGATGGTTGGACACTAGTAGATACAGGTAGTAATACCCCCCTTTGTCGTGCGGCTTTAGAAACAGCTTTCACCCAAGGTGCTCTGGCTCGGCTACCACTAACCCGCGTAATTGGCACCCATTACCATCCTGACCATATCGGTTTGGCTGGTTGGTTGGTCGATCGTGGTGCCGTATTTCAAACTACACGCACTTGCTGGTTACAATCTCGGTTGTTACAAATCGACCATCATGATTTACCAAGAGATGAAGAACTACAGTTTGTCCAAAAAGCTGGAATGAAAGGTATGGAGCTGGCTGCATTTAGTCGCCGGGAACCTAGCAATTTTTCTCACTTAGTAACACCGCTACCCACCGTTTATGATCGCATTCACCAAGGCGATGTTCTAAAAATTGGCGATCGACATTGGACTATTCATATTGGCAACGGACATGCCTCCGAACATGCCACCTTATGGTCTGATGATGGCTTTGTAATTACTGGCGACCAAATTCTGCCAGGAATGTCTTCTAATCTCAGTGTTCATCCCAGTGAGCCAGAGGCAGACTTGGTCTCAGAATGGCTAGAAAGTTGCAGTAGATTTGCCAATTTAGCAACCAATGAAACGGTGTGTTTACCAGGTCATAATATTCCGTTCCGGGGAATTCCAACTCGTTGCCAGCAGTTAATTGCTAATCAATCAGCGGCGTTAGATCGCTTGTTAGAACATTTAAGCAAACCTCATACAGCGATCGATTGCTTGGAAGCTGTTTATCGTCGGCAATTAAAATCCTACGAACGCAGTCCGATGATTGCGGAGATCTATGGTTTTTTGAATCATTTGTATCGACGCGGTGAAATCCAGCGTGAATCAGCAATGGATTTATCTTATTTATGGTATCAAGTGAAACCTCGAACTCCATTATTAGATAAATAATTTGTCGATGTTATTACCATCAGGGGTCTACTTTATTAAATCTTATATTAGCCGTAGATGGCACAGAGACAAATGGTAAATAGTGGACGGCAAAAATTCGATGTAATAGTAATTGGATCAGGTATTGGTGGCTTGACTTGCGCAGCATTGTTGTCGAAGTTTTATCGCAAACGGGTATTGGTTTTAGAAAAACATTTTACTGTCGGTGGTTTTACACATGGGTTCGATCGCAAGGGTAAGTTTCACTGGGATGTTGGTGTCCATTATATTGGTGAAATGGAACCAGGTGGTACTGGCAGATCCGTGTTTGATTACATTACTAATGGTCAACTAAAATGGCAAAAAATGGCCGATCCATTTGAGAAATTTGTTTATCCTGATTTTACTTTTGATGCGTATTCTGGTGCCAAAAGATTTCAAACGGATTTAATTGAAAAATTCCCCCACGAACGAAAAGCAATTAATCAATATTTTAAAGATATTAAAAAAGCTGCATTCTGGTTTATTGGGGACTCAATGTTAGAGCTGTTTCCCATCTTCTGGCATCCTTTGCTAAAGCAGATTTATCGATATTTTGGCAAAATAGGTAGACAAACTACACAATCCTATTTGGATAAAACTTTCCGAGATGTTCAACTCAAGGCTGTTTTGGTTTCCCAGTGGGGTAGTTATGGTTTGCCACCCTGTCAAAGTTCCTTTGGCACCCACAGCAGTGTTGTTGTTCATTTCCTCGAAGGTGGCTGGCATCCAGTTGGGGGTGGAAAGCAGATTCCCGAATCGATTGTGCCGACAATTGAAAAAAATGGGGGTATTGTAATTACGCAACGGCAAGTCACTGAAATCATTATTGAAAATGGTGTAGCTGTTGGCGTAAAAGTTAAGAATTTGAGTGATCCTGGTGCTGAAGAAGAAATTTATCATGCACCGAAGATTGTATCTAATGCAGGTGCTTTCAATACATATATCAAGCTGATCCCACCCGATTTATCTATTCCATTTCGCAATGATATCAAGGATTTTCAAAAGGGAACTAATGTCTTGACTTTGTATTTGGGATTAAAAGATAATCCTCAAAAATTAGGATTTAATGGTGAAAATCACTGGATTCATAAGACCTACCATCATAATACAATTATCGATGCTCCACCGATTGATATTGATAACTTACCCCAATTTTGCTATCTATCTTTTCCATCATTGAAAAATGCACTAGCAAAGGGACATACCGCTGAAATTATTGTTGCTGGTAACTATGAGTTCTTTTCCCAGTGGCGGGATACAAAATGGAAGCGACGCGGAGATGAGTATCAAGAACTTAAATCTCAAATTACTGATTCAATCATTACTCTTGTCGAAAATGAATACCCTGGCTTTAAAGATTTAATTGAATACACCGAACTCGCTACCCCACTAACTTTTGAGCATTTTGGAGCCAGTGATCGAGGTGCTATTTATGGTATTCCCTGCACTCCTAAACGATTTGATATCCCATGGGCTAATGCCAGAACACCGATTAGAAATCTGTATTTAACTGGAGTAGATACGTTTCCAAATGGAATTATGGGTGCAATGATGGGTGGAGTTAAAACTGCCGGTCTAATTGATGGTCATTTTGGTTTTTTAACATTAATGGCTGTCATGATGCACAAGTAAATCCAAAGGAACATATTAGTTTTTCAAGGTCTAAAAACTAATATGTTTTATAACAATTCCTTTAAGGAGAAAGCATGGTCACTACCAATAAAATAGAAAAATTCGATGCAATTGTAATTGGTTCTGGGATAGGTGGTTTAACTGTTGCCGCCCTGATGTCTAAGATCCAAAACAAACGCGTATTGGTTCTAGAACAGCACTTTACCGCTGGAGGTTTTACTCATGGCTTTGATCGAAAAGGGAAGTTTCATTGGGATGTGGGATTACATTATATTGGTGAATTAAGTGAGAGTAGTCCTTTCAGAGCAATTTTAGACTATCTTTCCGATGGTAATTTGAAGTGGCAAAAACTACCAGATCTCTTAGAGAAATTTATCTATCCTGATTTTACCTTTGATGTCTACTCCGATCCCAAAATATACCAAGCTGATTTAATTCGCCAGTTTCCTGAGGAAAGAACAGCTATTAAGCAATATTTTAAAGATGTTCGGAAAGCATCATTTTGGTTTATTGCCAATGAATTGGTGGATTTATTTCCTAGATTTTCACAAGGATTAGTTCAAAAGACTTTTCGCCATTTTGATAAGATTGCACGACAAACTACTCAGTGTTATCTAGATAAAAATTTTCAGGATGTTCATCTCAAATCATTGCTAGTTTCTCAGTGGGGAGATTATGGTTTACCCCCTTCAATGAGTTGCTTTGGTATGCATGGCATGATTGTTAACCATTTTTTAGAAGGAGCATGGTATCCAGTTGGCGGGGGAAAAGAAATAGCCAAAACCATTATTCCTAGAATCGAACAAGCTGGTGGCCAAGTCATAACTCAACGCCGAGTCACGGAAATCCTGCTCGAAAAAGGTTTACCAATCGGGGTGAAAGTACAAAACTCTGCTCGTCCTGATGCTGATGTTGAAATCTACCATGCACCGATCGTGATA
>JAGVCD010000315.1 GCA_020059425.1 Chamaesiphon sp.
CTTTGAGCAACGATATTATGGGCTTAATTAAGTCTTTGGGTTATACCAAAGCTCATGTTGTTGGACATGATTGGGGTGGGGTCATCGCCTGGCATCTGGCGCAAAAGTTTCCCCAAGTGTTAAACCGGCTAGCTATTCTTAACGCGCCCCATCCCCAGCAATTTGTACAAGCGATCGGGACTAATTTCGATCAGTTACGTCGCAGTTGGTATGTGTTCGCTTTTCAGATTCCAGGCATTCCTGAATGGCTCATTCAACAAAATATCAAAGACTTTGTATTGAAAGTTTTTCGTGGTCAGGCAGTGCGCAAAGGCGCGTTCAGTGCTGAAGACAACCAAATTTATCAAGAAGCTCTGGAAAAACCGGGCGCTTTGGCAGCAGCCTTAAACTATTACCGTGATTTATTGGCTCCTCAAAATTGGTTGGGCAACTGGAACAGTTCCTCACCGCTGATTACAGCTCCGACCTTGGTGCTGTGGGGTGAAGAAGATAACCTGCTGAGCAACCATCTCACCGAAGGGATGTCTAAATTAGTCAATGCTTCTTTTCGGTTGAAGTTGATCCCGCAATGTGGTCATTGGATTCAACAGGAAGTTCCCCAGACAGTCAACCGGGAGTTGGTTAATTTCTTTTGTGTTACTGCTTAATTTTTTGCCTTAAAATCACTGGGACTATTCCGCATGGGGGCTTCTTGGTTCCAGATACCTACTCCAGTGATCCGGGCATAGGCTTGAGCTTGTACTAACTGTTGTTCGTATTGAGGGCTGACGTATTTGGTAGCAGCTAAGGCGTGGCCTTCTCTGATGAGCTGTTGGTTTACTAAAAGGTTATTTTGCCAAAGGTAGCCGTATTGGCGGCTATCGGTAGCTTTGGTGTCGCTGGCTTCTAGCTCTAGTGAAAACTGATGGTTGTGCTGTTGAATAATTGCATCTAACCGTTCCTTGGCAGCATTACCCCAGGGTTTTTGCTCCCAACTGGGAGCATCTAGGCCGATCAATCGCACCCGTTGTTTGGTGGAGAGTTCGATCGTATTGCCACTAATTGCTCGATTGACTTGCACCGGAGTCTTGATCTGTGAAATGGTGGCAGATTGGCACGCTCCTAATAGTAAGCACAGGCCAATCAGACTAATCTTCATCCAATGGTAAGCGCCGTTTGATTTTGCCTTTGCCGAAATACTGTCCAAACTGCTGTTCATATACTTCGTCTTCGTCCTGGGTTTCTACTACTAAGTCAGAATGGGCGTAGCTCACACAGAGTAAGGCATAGCCTTTGGCCTGAAGTTGGGGCGATAAACCCATGGCATCGGGCTGAGTTAAATGCCCCGATTTGACCCGCACGGCACAAGCGGTACAGGCTCCTTGCCGACAGGAAAAAGGCAGTTCGGCTCCTTGAAACTCCGCAGTATGCAAAATGTATCGATCGGGTGATGCCTGGATAACATACTCCAAATTTCGCTGTCGATCGATAACTGTGACGCGGTAAGTCTGTTCAGACATAGAGGCGGGATCAATAACGATGAATCCTCATAGTAGGTCTTAACTCCAAAGACGGCAATGCCTGGGTTTGGTGTCTGGTTTTCGGAGGCGGCTTTGCTGATAAGATTAGGAGTGCGGTAATTTACAGCATTAGCTAGTAGCCGTTAACTATCTAAATATCGTCAAAATCTAGACAAGGAATATAAAAATATGAGCGCAGATGTTTTAGCAAAGGTTCAAGAAGTAGTATCCGATAAGTTAGATGTAGATGCATCTAAAGTCACCCCTGAAGCTAGTTTTGCTAATGATCTGGGAGCAGACTCTCTTGATGTAGTTGAGCTAGTAATGGCGCTAGAAGAAGAGTTTACAGTAGAGATTCCCGACGAAGAAGCAGAAAAACTGCAAACAGTTCAAGATGTGGTGAACTATATCAACACCAAGACTGCTAAGGGCTAAGATATGGGTAAGGATAGATACATTCAGTTGGTCTATCTATCCAGACCATGGCCTTAATAAATTGTATTTTTGATCTCACTCTCTAGCACCATGGCAAACTCAGACCGCAAACGTGTTGTTGTAACCGGTTTAGGCGCAATTACTCCCATCGGCATTACTTTAGATGAATATTGGGCTGGTCTCACCAGTAGTAAAAACGGTATTGGGCCGATTACTTCTTTCGATGCTGCTCGGCATGATTGCCGAATTGCTGGAGAGGCGAAGGATTTTGACCCGTTGCAATATTTGGAAAGAAAAGAAGCCAAGCGCATGGATCGGTTCGCGCAGTTTGCCGTTTGTGCTAGTAAACAAGCGATCGCTGATTCTGGCCTCCAAATTACTGCCGTAAATGCTCCGGATATCGGGGTAATTATTGGCACCGGTATTGGGGGCCTTAAAGTGTTGGAAGATCAACAAGAAATTTATTTAACTAAAGGACCCGATCGTTGCAGTCCGTTTATGATCCCGATGATGATCGGCAACATGGCTGCTGGTTTGGTGGCGATTCAATTGGGCGCAAAAGGACCCAACTGTTGCACCGTCACAGCTTGCGCAGCAGGTAGTAATGCGATCGGTGAAGCTTTTAGGCTGATTCAAGGCGGTTATGCAAAGGCCATGATTTGTGGCGGCACGGAAGCAGCAATTACGCCTTTGGGCATTGCGGGTTTTGCCGCAGCAAGAGCAATTTCTACCTGTAATGATGATCCGGAACACGCCTCCCGACCTTTCGATGTGAAGCGGGACGGCTTTGTCATGGGTGAAGGTTCCGGCATTTTGATCCTAGAAGAACTGCAACAGGCGATCGATCGCGGTGCCAAGATTTACGCCGAAGTAGCAGGCTACGGCATGACCTGCGATGCCTATCATATGACAGGCCAGATTCCAGGCGGAGTGGAAGCGGCTCGGGCGATGGCGTTGGCTTTGAAAGATGCTGATATTGAACCCAGTGCAGTGGATTATATTAATGCCCATGGCACCAGCACCCCAATCAACGATCCCACCGAGACAGCTGCCATCAAAAAAACCCTGGGCGATCATGCCAAAAAAGTGGCGATTAGTTCCACTAAGTCTATGACGGGGCACTTATTAGGTGGGGCCGGCGGCATTGAAGGAGTGGCTTCAGTATTGGCGATTAAGCATGATATTGCACCTCCCACCATTAATTTGGTAACCCCCGATCCAGAATGTGATTTGGATTATGTGCCGCATAAAGCCCGGTCAATGCCTATTAATGTCGCGATGTCCAACTCTTTCGGGTTTGGTGGCCATAAC
>JAGVCD010000184.1 GCA_020059425.1 Chamaesiphon sp.
GGTAGACCACGTACTGAAACCATCGAACCCCTGCAAAAACTAGGGCTGTTGCCATATTTTGCTGCCGATCGAGTGGTGACTTATGATGAGGTGTTATTGGCAGAAGCGAGTTTGAGTCAGTCCTTAAAACTGGGTAAGCCTCATCCTTTTATTGTGTTGCAGGCCATTTACCCTGGTCTCCACCCCACCGAAATTTTGACGAAAATTGGCGAGCAACATCCTCAGGTGGCCTATATTGGCGATGCGGCTAGTGATGTCGTAGCAGCACAGGGCGCTGGCTGCCTGTCGATCGGAGTTTTGACGGGCTTTGGCCAAGATTTGGTCTACAAAGAAAAATTATTAGCTGGCATGGGTTGTGACCATATCTTGCCCAGTATGCTGGCTCTGCCTAATTTCCTCCTGACTTAAAAATCAAACATAATCCTCATGTCTGTTCGTAGTTGTTTGCTCGCCGAAATAAATAAGCCCGATCGAGAGCTGAATTTAGCTAGGGCCGCTTTATACATTGCCCAAACCGAGTATCCCGATTTGGATATCGAGGAACAGCTCCAGATTTTAGATGACATGGCTGCCGAGTTAACCACCCGCTTGCCCCAGTCCCGTTATCCTTTGCGAGTCATCCAAACAATTAATGATTATTTGTATGGGGAGTTGGGCTTCAGTGGCAATACAACAGACTATTACGATCCCCGCAATAGTTTTCTGAATGATGTCTTGACCCGGCGGACAGGTATTCCCTTAACGTTAGCTTTAGTATATCTAGAAATGTCTCAGCGAGTCGATTTGCCCATGATGGGGATTGGAATGCCCGGCCATTTTATCATTCGTCCAGACTTTGAAGACTCCGAGATTTTCATCGATGCTTTTAATCAGGGTGAAATTCTATTTACAGAAGATTGCCGCCAAAAACTAGTGCGAATTTATCAGCAAGAAATTCCGGCATTGCCCCCAGAAGTTTTACAGCCAGTGACCAAGCACCAGTTTTTGCAACGGATGTTAAATAACTTGCTCCAGATTTATCTGAATCAAGAAGATATCGATCGAACGTTAGTAATCAAAGATCTGCTCGGGCTATTTACGTAATCGGTTACAACCTCATCGACTGTCCAAGCTCTTAAGAGATCTATTTTAAAATCAATTGCCGTTTGGTAATAAGTATTATGATCAGTTGATTCATGTAGTGCTTTGTCAATTACTGCGGCTAAGGCCGGTGGTAAATAAGCAATTCTTTCAGAGATGGGGATGGCGGGTTTTTCCATCACCACCGCAATGGGGTATCGATCGTCAAAATCTCGTGGTGGATGACCAGTGAGCATTTTATATAAACAGGCCGCAGCAGACCAAATATCAGCAGCAGGATTAGCTTTTTTAAAGACTAACTGAGCACGAGGCACATAGTGTAAGTTACCAGTAAATTTACTATTGGGCTGTAATTGGCCACTCATCCCAGTTAGATTCAATGCCTGTGATGTAGTAAAGTCGCTGATTTTAACAACTAGCTTACCAAGCACTGTTGTCAAGAGAATATTTTTGGGGTTCAAATTGCGATGCACCAAACCAGTCCCTTTGCCAAAGCCGCCACCAGCCAATCGGATATAAGGCACTTCTACTTGGTGGATGTATTCTAAACCTTCCAATATCTGAAAAATTATATCTTTAGCCAAATTCTCTGGTAGCTTACCACCTAGTTGCTGCATTAAGCCCAACAGGCTACCACCCTCATAATATTCAGTCGTATAGAACAAGGCATCTTGAGCATAGTTGAAATCTAGCAGCTTAACTATTTGGGGATGGTCAAGCACCCTAGTGTATTCAGTCTCACAAATGAATTTTTGAACCGCTTCGGCTTGTTTGGTCACTGCTAATTGTAAGGTTTTGAGTGCTACTTGTTGCCCTGATTCTTGATGAGTAGACAAATACACTTCACTCACAGTGCCCCGGCCTAATAGAGTTTCCAGTTTGTAATCGGGAAACTGTAGCGGTTGAGGTTCCTCTCGTACAGGTAATAAGATGGTTTTTGTATCATCGACTATCGGTGGTGAGAAGAAATTACTGATAGAAGTCATGATTTTTTTCATTAGAGAAACTCGCTGTTTGGGGGCCACTGAGATAGTTGTATATTCAGCTGACGGTAAAGAGGATCCTTCTTCATTAGCCAGATTTATTTCTAGTGAACGAATCCCAATGGAAATGTCACCCAAAATAATGACTTGATTGGGCAAAACTTCGGCAGATCCAATAATCTCATGACCATCTACAAAAGTGCCATTTCTACTACTCTGATCAGTAATAATTAATTGAGGCGGATCAACCTGCATAATTTGAAAGTCACAATGATGCCGAGAAATATTGTTATATTCATTGCTTTGGGGGAAAGCGATATCAAGACCCTCTTTTCTGCCAATTGTATAGATACCAGGAGCAACAAAGCTGTATTTTTTGCCTGCGAGTGAGCCTGACATAATGACTAAAACAATTTGCGAATTCATAAGGGAACTTGAATTATGATCAATCAAACCCTAGCATTATATCATCCTAAAACTGATGAGACGATTTTATTATTTATTTTTCCAGTATGGTTCTGAAGGTGCCGCTAGAAGCTGGTTTCAGTTGTACATTTGATTGTCATTAACATAATTTAATTGACATGTGTTGCAGGCTAAATGCTGAGTTATCGATCGAGTTCTTCATCCTGCCAGGAAGTAGGGTCATCATAGGGCTCTAGATGCGTAATCGTATTGGCACCCGGCAATACTTGGCCAATAGCTAGCTCAATTTGTTCACATAAATCGTGTCCTAGCTGCACAGTCCATTCACCTGGTACCAAAACATGAAAAGAAATAAAGCGACGTGCCCCCGCGACCCTAGTCCGAATGGCATGAAACTGAATACCATCAGTGCGATATTTTTGCAGAATTTGGTCAATTTCTTCTAAATCAGCTGCTGGTAAAGCCGCATCTAAAAGACCAGAACCAGTTTCTTGTAATAGCCGAAACCCTGCCCAGATAATATTAATGGCCACGGCAATTGCAATGATCGGATCTAGAATCAACCAGCCAGTTAAATGCACGGCGATTAACCCCACCAGTACTCCACAAGAAGTCCAGACATCGGTTAGTAAATGATGTCCATCGGCTTTGAGAGTGATTGATCGCAACCGCCGTCCAGCTCGTAACAAGGTTAAGGCTACCGCTCCATTAATAACCGCTGATATTATAGATATGAATAGCCCCCAACCTATTTGTTCCAAAGGTTGAGGATTAGTAAAACGGGGAATAGCCGTAATAATAATACTGATCGCTGCGACCAAAATTAGCAGTCCTTCGAGGGCGCTGGAAAAATATTCAGCTTTCGAGTAACCAAACGTATGTCCAGAATCTGGCGGCTTAATGGCAAAAGTTAATGCGCCCAAAGCCGCTACCGCCGCCACTAAGTTAACGATCGACTCGAGGGCATCAGATAACAAGCCCACTGAACCGGTCAGATGATAAGCTGTAAACTTAAGTACAATAGTAGCTAACGCTGCCCCGATCGATAACACTGCATAAGACCGTGCCGACTTATTGGGGCTGGTGTAATTGCTAGGCATAATCTATGACAATGAGGTTGTTAGACTTACTCTACCAATGAAACGTTACTAAATAAAACCAAAATAGTCTAAACCTTCAGTAATACCTTGAGAACAGTGATTGTGAGCCAGGTAGTGGCGCTCCGTAGCATTAATTTCATACCAAAGCTTCAGCTCGGTATGAGAGTTCCCTACCAAAATTCCGTATTCAGCATCATAACTAAATAGTGAAATATCATTACCGGAATCGCCGCAGACTACTGTTTGCTGAGCTGGAATCGACCAAAATTGGCGCAAAAACTGAACAGCTGCTCCTTTGTTACTAGCTTTGGGAATGATATCGAGATCCTTATGACCACTATAAATAATCTCAGCGATGATCTCGTGTTTTTTTAGTTCTTGGCGGAGGCGAGGGATGACTTCGATTGCCGCTTCTTCGCTGAGATAGTAACTGATTTTGTAGGGACGTTGCTCAGACTGGGGTTGAGAACCCAAGTCGGCAAACCGCTTAGCAATTTGGACAATTTCCGAACGCTGCCAGCCCACGGCCAACTTTTCATCCCATTCTGCGCAAATTTTTTCACCATCTAAATAAATTTCGGTGCCGACTGATGTCACTAAAGCATCTGGGACTAGTAATTGCTCAGCAGCAGCTAATTCTTGATAGGAAGTGATTGATCGACCAGTGGCATAAGCTATTTTTAATCCTTGCTCTTGGCGTAATTTGGTAAGAATAGTGTTGAGAGTCTTAAGAGCTACCGGATCACCCACCAGAGTGTGGTCGAGATCAGTGACAAATAGGGCTAGAGGCTGGATAGCAAGAATTGGCTGGTCACTCATGCGGGCAATAAATGAAAATGCACGCCTATAGACTAACGCATCTACAGGTCAGTTGACTGAAGTTCTGCCGATCGCTATCTTAAAGATGTTCGCTTCCTGGTGCTATGCCATGATTGTTTATCCTCAGGCCAATTGTTTACGAGTTGGCCAACCAGCGCCCGATTTCACGGCAGCCGCAGTGATTAATCAAGAATTTAGCGAAGTCCAACTCGCGCAGTACTGGGGGAAATATGTGGTGTTGTTCTTTTATCCTTTGGATTTCACCTTCATTTGTCCAGGAGAAGTTATGGCTTTTCACGATCAGCATCCGACTTTTCAGGAGCTGAATGCCGTAATTTTAGGGATATCGATCGATAGTCAATATAGCCATTTAGCTTGGATTCAGACCGATCGAACAGCCGGTGGGGTGGGGGACTTGAGTTATCCGCTGGTCTCTGATATTACCAAGGAAATTAGTGCTGCTTACAATGTTTTAGATCCAGCCGCCGGAGTAGCTTTACGAGGACTATTCATCATCGACCAGGCTGGAATTATTCAGCATATGACCGTGAATAATTTTGATTTTGCCCGTAGTGTGGATGAAACAATCAGAATGCTGAAGGTGATTCAGAACAAACAGTCTTTGGGATAAGAGCTGGAAAAATCTATCAACACCCAGAAAACCTGGTCATTGGAGCTGGAATTACCAACTATTTGAAAATCTTACGCCAAGCTTGGACTGTCCCAGACCCGATTTCCGATTCAATTTCTGAGTCTATTATGGATATCCTGATTTTAACATTTTTGTCTTTAGGAGCATTGGCCAGAGCCTTAGCTAGTCGAGGTGAAACTGATCCTTGGGCGTACTTGTAGAGCTTATTATTGATAGAAATCAAAAAATAGGAAACCCGATATTTTTGGGTATATAGTTTTTGCACCGGCTCATTCTTGAATTCACAACGTCTCTCGTTGTTTTCTCCGTTCTTACAGGTTTCAATTGCCTTATATCCCTCTATTTTGGAGAAAGTTTTACTGAGTGTAAATCGAATACTTCTTTTTGACCAACTGCTCACAATTTTATAGTCATCTACCGTGTGTCGATCGTGCACCACCGCACCATCAAATTCATTGGAAACAGGATTAGACCAACTGATATTAGAGTTATAATCAATCGACGTTGGCTCTACTGCCACAGCCTTACCGCCATAAAACAAACTAAAAGCTACAGTAGATAGTAATAAGCCGATTTTCATATCAAATTGGGTGTTAAAGATTCTTCAATCTGTAATTAAAGCTTAGTTTGTCAACAATTCAGCCCTATGGTGAAAATCTTAGCTAGTCAAACTGCAGTGGTAGTCTGGCTTTATTGAGAACAAGACCTGAATTCTTAATAGATTTTAACCAACTTGAAAATCTTGACTGGATCGATCGGCAAACTAAATATGAACAATTCGGTGTAGTCATTTGGGTTAAACCGATAGCCATTGCTCTAACGTGGCGGGTTAAGGTTTAAGTACTATAATTGATAGTGATGAAGTTACAATGAACTCTAATATATTGCAGAGATTGATCATTCTATAGACAAAAGGGAGGATTTTCATGGCAGTTATGAATCGCCAGATGCTGCATCTAGAATTCTTGTTAGCGATCAAAGGGGCTATTTCTTTATTCAGAGACCCGACAAAAACGGAGTCTGTCTATGATATTGAGGATGGATTACGTAATACCAAAGCTACCCAACTAGCCATAGAATTCGTAAAAGCTGACCCCAGTGTTGTCCAAATAATTGCCGAAAGATATATTCCGCCCCATGTAGATATGGATTCTTTGCGGGATTTACCTACTGACTCTCTGGGTTATGTTTATGCCACCTACATTCAAGAATCTGGCTTTGACCCTAATTTTTACCGCCAGATCGAAGTAAAAGATGATGTTAGCTATGTAATGTTGCGAATGCGCCAAACTCATGACATTTGGCATCTGGTGACTGGATTTGAAACTACTGTGGCAGGTGAGTTAGGGCTAAAATCTTTTGAGCTGGCACAAACCCGGCGCACAATGGCCTTTATTCTCTTGTCTGGGGGCTTGTTAAGTACATTATCCAAATCACCAGCTAGTTTAGATGAGGTGTTGGAATGTATTGCCTTGGGATATCGTGGCGGGATGAAGGCTAAGCCTTTGCTGGCTCAAAAGTGGGAAGAGCAATGGTCAAAATCAGTTAGCGACTGGCGTAGAGAATTAGGGATTGAAGTTACCAAAAAATATATTCCGTAGTTAAAGTCCTTGGTAGTGCCGACAAGTTGTTACTATTTTAGTAGTAGAAAATATTTAAATCTGTCAAGTGTGACAGGTGTATCCAATGTGATGCTAAAGGTTCGCCACTCCCTTGTCAGTCTTGCTGGCGAACAATTCGATAAACGAAGTTCTTAGCAGTCTGGCTTGTTCTGCTATCTTTTTGAAAGAAAAATTGGGTGGCAAGATCGAAGTCCATAACCCTGATGCGCTCGTCAGGAATTATATGATCAGTCTAGTTTGATAGAGATTGATATTGATTCTAAAAATGTCTTTTAGTAAGGATTATTTAGGACTTGGCGGGAAAAGCCAACTTGGTCCGTCGGCGAGGAAGTGCCAGTACGACTTTATGCGCATGCTCTGACTTGAACTGAATGCTAAAATCGAGTCTATAAGCAAAGTGACAGTAATTTGCACGGCGAGCAAACAGTAACTTGAAGACATAATGTGCATTTTATCCAAATAATGGGTATATTGCCAAAGAAACAAAGAAACGACACCCATATATTTAGGTAAAACATTTTACAAAAATAAAGATTAGATATTTTAGATTTTCCAATCTAATTTGAAAATGATAGTCGGGACGCATCTTTGCTGCTTGTGGATACTCTTCTACTAATTTTAGTGAAAGAGTCGTCACATCATAATTCAGCAACGCCCATTTAATTTAACAACACAATTTACTCGATATGGTTGCCAGTGATATGCATTTCTCGGATAGAAAAGGAACTTTGCTTATTTCACTAGACTTTGAGCTCTATTGGGGAGTACAAGATGTCATATCTTTAAATGAGTATCAAAATCATTTGTTGGGGGTACATGATGCCATTCCTCAAATTTTAGAATTGTTTAGTGAATATAAAATTAATGCCACCTGGGCAACTATCGGTTTTTTGTATTTTAAAGATTTTGCAGCCTTGCAAAATAATTTTCCCCAACAATTACCAAGCTATACTAATCCAGGCTTTTCTCCTTACAATTATATCAGTAATTTGGTAGAGAAAAAACATGAAAAGCTGTACTTTGCTCCTAAATTAATCGAATTAATTCAACAATATCCGGGGCAAGAAATTGGAACTCATACTTTTTCTCATTATTACTGTTTAGAGGACGGTCAAACCGAAACTGAATTTAAAGCGGATCTCGATGCTGCTATTCAAGTTGCTGACCAAGCAGGTATTAGTACTAAAAGTTTAGTTTTCCCCAGGAATCAATATAATAAATCCTATTTAAAGATAGTCCAAGAAGCAGGGATAAAATGCTTTCGTGGCAACGAAAAACACAGAATATACAACTCTATTAATGGAGATTACTGGACTTTTAATAAGCGTTCTCAGCGTGTGTTAGATTCTTATATTAATATTAGTGGCTATAACTGTTATTCTATTGAAGAATTGAAAGGTGAATTCCCCATTGACATTCCCGCCAGTCGCTTTTTACGACCATATTCACCAAAACTTAAATACTTTCGTGGTTTGCAAATACGCCGAATAACCTCAGCACTTTCTCATGCTGCTAAGGAGAATTCGGTTTATCATCTTTGGTGGCATCCCCATAATTTTGGTACTAATCTTCAGGAAAATCTGAAGTCTTTGCGTCAAGTTCTGGAGTTTTATGCAGAACTACGAGACAAAAACAAAATGCAATCTTTGAATATGCTGCAACTAGCTGATATTTTGAACCAAGAGGTCAATCCAACGCAGGAAATTGCAGCTCTCAATACACCTCTTGCCATAAATTTATAAATTCTATTTGAGTAGATCAAACTGGACAAGCTTTTGGCATATTATTGTTCATCAACCCCAAAAATAGCGGGGTCAGATAGAGTAATGGTGATTGCTTCAGTATTTTGTGAATACTACAGCTCATACTGATGTTTAAGATGTCTAGAGTATTAAATAATTGATGGTGACTCAAGTTATCGTGGTGGGCGCTGGTCCGACGGGGATCATCCTCGCTTTATTACTAGCTCAGCGTGGTATTCAGGTGCAGCTGGTAGAAGCTGCACCTAAATCTCACCGGATGTTTCGGGGGGAGGCACTCATGCCTAATGGCTGGAAGGCTCTGATTCAGATGGGTCTAGCGGATGTTGTGGCAGGTATTCCACATCAATCTTTAAGTGCCTGGGAAGTAGTTATTGAAAACCAGTTGCTTTTTCGGGTCGATGAACCTATGGAAGCTAATGGTCAGCCTTGTACTTTGGTTTCTCAGTCGGCTTTACTTCCTGAATTGATTGCTCAAGCTATTACCTATCCCAATTTTGAATTCTTTGCTGGTACTGCGGTGCAAGATTTGTTGTGGGATGTCGGGAGCGGAACGTCCCCGTCGCAGCAGCGTGTGGTGGGAGTGAAATTAGCAGGCGATCGCACCCTAACTGCTGATTTAGTGATTGGTTGCGATGGTCGAAATTCCCAGGTACGGACACGGGCTAATTTACCATTGGTTGAACAGTCTCAAGATTTTAATATTTTGTGGTTCAAAATGGCTGATTTGCCCACGATGGAAAATGTTTTTTATTCGTTTGTGCAGGGTGAAAATTCTTTTGGCGTATTTCGGAGCGCTGCTGGTCAATTGCAAGTGGGTTGGAGTTTACATATTGATGATTCGATCGATTGGAAAACTGCTGACTGGTCAAAGATTTTAGCGGCAGCAGCTCCGCCTTGGTTAGCTGCTCATTTTAGGTCGGCAGCGGATTCCATCGAAAA
>JAGVCD010000369.1 GCA_020059425.1 Chamaesiphon sp.
AGCTCTAATAAAGACTATCTTGGTAAACCAGCTAATAAAGATATTGAAACAGCTCAAACAAATGGTGCCACAGAGCATACCAATAGTCAAACGAATAAGGCTGAAGTACTTGCTACAGCGCCTTTTGTCAAGCTCCCTGGTATGCCCCAGTTAAGCTGGACAGCAGTAGCCACCATCGATACTGGGTTTGCTTACCAACAGCGTCAAAATATTTTGTTGGTGTTATTAATTGGAGCAGGCTTAACTTCGATCGCCGCCGCCTTTGTCGCCTCTTCTTTAGCCAGTAAAGCTGTCGATCCACTCTTGGAAACAACTAATGTAGTAGCTAGAATTGGCCGAGGAGAATTTAGTCAGCGGGTAGAAGAAAATCGGAATGATGAATTAGGCGAGTTGGCTGTCAACGTTAATACGATGGCTGCTCAAATTCAAGATCTACTACTCAGTCAAGACAATGCCCTGCAAGAATCGCAGCTACTCGCGAAAATTGCCCAAGCTCGTACTGAAGGTCAGTTAGCCGAACCATTAAATGAGATTTTGAAAGAAACTCGCGCTATTTTAAAAGCCGATCGAGTGGTAATTTATCGGTTCTTCCCTAACTGGGGTGGCCATATTGTGTCTGAATCATTGGGTGCTGGTCACGCTAGTGCGATGACCGAGCGGATTGTGGATAACTGTATCCCCCAAATCTTGCGTGATCAATACGTCCAGGGCCGAGTGGTTTCTCATCGAAATGTATTGGAAGCTGGTTATCACCCGGATCATGCTAAATTGTTCGATCGATTAGGTGTTAAGTCCAATTTAGTTGTTCCCATTGTGCAGGGCGAAAACTTGCTCGGCTTGCTAGTGGCTCACCACTGTCATGATTACCATGACTGGACTTTAGTCGAAAGTGATTTGTTGCTGAAGATAGCGATGAAAATAGCTGCCCCGATGGCTGGTTATGCGGCCTCCGAACGAACTAAAGCTGCTGGGGATAAAGACCGGGCTGAAAATGAAAACCGCCAGCGGGAATTGATCCGGCTGTTGGGGGAAATTGAAGGAGCCGCTACTGGAGATTTAACAGTTCGTTCTGAAATTAACGAAGGGGAAATCGCGATCGTCGGAGATTTCTTTAACTCTATTATTGAAAACATTCGCGACATTGTAACTACAGTAAAAACATCTACTTCCCAAGTGGGTGATTATATGGGTGAAAACGAGATCGAAATTCGCCAACTGGCCACAGCGGCGACTGCTCAAGCAGAGCAGATTAACCTTACCCTCAAAAAGGTCGAAGCTGGTACAGTTTCGATTAGAGAAGTGGCCACCAGTGCTAAACAAGCGGCATTAGTAGCGACTTCGGCTACGGCCACTGCGCAACAGGGCGGACGAGCGATCGACAACACTGTCATCAACATTAACCAACTACGGGATACTGTGGCCGAAACAGCCAAGAAAGTAAAACGATTGGGGGAATCTTCACAACAGATTTCTAAAGCGATCGGTTTGATTAACCAAATTGCTCTACAAACCAACCTCTTGGCAATTAACGCCAGTATTGAGGCGGCTCGGGCAGGGGAAGAAGGTCGGGGTTTTGCGGTAGTAGCTGAAGAAGTCGCTCAGTTGGCTACTCAATCAGCGACTGCCACCAAAGAAATTGAAAAAATCGTGGAAACTATTCAGCGGGAAACTAGCGAAGTAACCCAAGCAATGGAATTAAGTACCACTCAAGTTGTAGAAGGAACCAGAGCAGTAGAACAAACCAAACTCAGCCTCCAAGAAATTATCGAACAGTCCCAACAAATCGATGTCTTCTTGCAATCGATCGCCACCGCAGCGATCGAACAAGCCGAGTCTTCACAAGCGGTTACTCAGGTGATGACTTACGTTGCCCAGGTCTCTAACCAAACTTCCACTTCTTCGGAGCAAGTGTCCAACTCCTTGCAAGCCACTGCCACCATTACCCGCGAATTACAGGCCATTGTCGGTAAGTTCAAAGTCAATGCTGACCATAACTAAATAATTCATCTCTGCGACCCATCTACTAATCCTTATCCCCGACCCGAGATGACTATTTCCGCACAAGAACAACAAGTCCGTCTCCAATTTTTGGAAGAAGCCCAAGACTATGTTGACCAGATTGAGACTGGTTTACTGGGGGTGGGTAGTGGAGAAGTCAAAGGCAAACAATTCGATGCTGTGCTGCGTGCCGCCCACTCCATTAAGGGGGGCGCGGCGATGATGAGTTTTTCGACTCTGGCCAAAATTGGTCACCGGCTAGAAGATTCGATCAAAGTTCTCCGGCATGGCCATAAAGCTGAAGTAGTTAATGGTCAGTTAGAAAAAGACCTGTTGCTGATCGTCGATCGACTGCGCCGGGTGATGGAATATAATAGCAAAGGTCAGACCATTTCACCGGAGTGGCTAGCTACCGAAGTAGACCCTATTCTCGATCACTTATACGAACAGCTCGGCGAACCTCAAGCCGCTGATGAAGCAGCCCTACTGGCCGAAGAAGATGGTGACGAAGACGATATTGTTGTCTATTTGTTTGAGAGCGAAGTAGACAGCGCTTTGCAACACTTAGAAGAGATTTTGAGCGATCCTGCTCAACCCCAATTGCAATCAGAATTAGAAATCACCACCGAAACCCTCAATGGTTTAGCGGAAATGATTGAGTTGCCCGCGATGGCAGCATTATGTAATGATATTGCTGACAAGCTGAGCCAATATCCGGCACAGTTCGTAACTATTGCCGAATTAGCGGTCGCGGCTTGGCGGCGATCGCAATCTTTAGTGATGATTGGTCACCGAGACAACTTACCCACATCGATCGACTTTTCTACTGGTGACCCTTCTGCGATAGCAAGTCCGATCATCGCTGCTGTAGTGACAGAATCAGGATTGCCGATCGATATCCAGCCAGCAGATTCATGCGCTGATTCGATTGAAAACCAACTACTTGATAATCTGGAAATATTTAATACCCGGCCTAAGGTAGAACAGCTCAGACCAGTTATTGCTGACTCAGTCCCGTTACTTGCGGCTGACCATGGTGAAGATTTATTCGGTTTTGATGATGCATCTATTTTTGCCGATCTAGAAACTCTTGCTGATGATGACAACATTACCGCTGATTTTAGCCGGACTGAAAACTCACCAACGGTAGAAACACTATTTACAACAGGTGAACTACTAGACTACGAGACCGAAGATTTTTTGATAACTGATCAAGAAATAGCTAGTGACTTCGCTAATAGTGGTTCCTTACCAGGTTCCATCAACCTAGACGAATTAACTACTTTTGAGCAACCTGAGGCGATCGATTCCTCAGAAATGTTGCCAGAACTCACTGAGCAGCCCGTAATGGAATGGGTCAATAATGAAGCTCCACCTAGTGAAGATTTCTTCTCGTTAATCAATGCGATCGAGATTCCCGACTTAGCTCAAAATCAGACCGACTTTTTAGCAGCCCTGACCTTTGGTGACAGCGAGGCGATAGCCAACTTGTCGGTGGAGGATCCAGCGACCAAACATCACCACCCAGTGACACCAGAAACTTATGATCAGGTGCCTGCTGCTCCGGATCAGATGATTCGGGTGAGTGTCAATCAGTTAGCCATGATTGGCGATTTATTCGGCGAGTTAAATATTAGTCGCAGCGGTCTGAATCTGCAAATCACTGGCATTCGATCGCTATTGCAAAGTCTCACCGATAAAGTAGGTCGTTTAGAGACCGCCAGCAGCCAATTGCGCAATGCCTATGACCAAATTGCTAGTCGGGTACCTACCAATAATGCTGACGAGGAAGTTACAGACCAAAATGTTCTCACCAATGACTTTGACCTGTTAGAAATGGATCGCTATGGTGAATTCCATTTGCTCTCACAAGCCGTAATCGAAACCGTTGTGCAGATTCAGGAAAAAGTTACTGACATTGATATTCAGCTTAACGAAACAGAAACAGTCACCCGGGATATTAGCCGCACGACTCAACAAATGCAAAACAGTTTTACTGGGGTGCGGATGTTGCCGTTCAATGAAGTGGTGGGACGCTTTCCCCGCGCAATTCGGGAAATGTCGATCGAACATGGCAAACAAGTAGACCTAGTGATCAAAGGTGCTGAAATTCTCATCGAACGCAATGTTATTGAAGTCCTCAAAGATCCTTTAATGCATTTGCTGCGTAACTGTTTCGACCACGGTATTGAAGCCCCAGCCGATCGCCTCGCAGCAGGCAAATCAGCTACTGGCAAAATTGAAATTACCGCTTTCTATCGTGGTAACCAAACCGTGATCACTATCCGGGACGATGGTAAGGGCATGGATTTAGCTAAAATTCGGGCTAAAGCCATTAAGATGGGCATTGATGAAGAAATGCTCAATGATACTAGCGAAAAAGAATTACTAGATTTAATTTTTGAACCGGGCTTTAGTACCGCCGAAAAAGTCACTGATCTCTCTGGTCGGGGGGTGGGGATGGATGTGGTGCGTACCAATCTCCAATCCGCCAAGGGTGAGATTCAAATTGGGACTAAAGCTGGTCAAGGTAGTACATTTACTATTACCATTCCTTTTACCCTCTCGGTGATTAAGGTACTGATTGTCGATGTCAACAAAATGCTCTTTGCTTTTCCGGTGAATGCTGTTGAAGAAACTCTCTTACCGAACCCTGAGCAAATTGTTACTCGGGACGGGCAAACTTTCTTGGATTGGGAAGAATTTCAGGTACAGCTAATTAATATGGCTGAATATTTTAAAGCCCCAGAATTCTTGCCCCCATTAGATTTTGATATTACCCCCAAAATCGATCAACCAGCAATATTTTTGACCGCCGATGGCGATCGGCTCTATGGCTTGCAAGTCGATCGGTTCTGGAATGAACAAGAAGTAACTGTCCGTCAACCTCAAGGCGTAATTCCTTTACCGCCCGGTCTTTCTGGCTCGGCTATTTTAGGCGATGGCCGAGTAGTTCCCTTAGTCGATCCTTTGGCTGTAGCCCGCTGGGTTACTGGCCACCAAAACGATATTCAAACAGTGGATCAAGATGATGACTTTGCCGAAACAACTCTGGAGCGCGAACAATTAGTAATGGTAGTAGATGATTCCATTAACGTCCGGCGCTTTGTGGCTCTGACCTTAGAACGTCATGGCTATCGGGTAGAACAGGCCAAAGATGGTCAAGAGGCGATCGAGAAAATTCAAGCGGGTATTATTCCTAATTTGGTAATTTGTGATTTGGAAATGCCCCGCATGGATGGTTATGGTTTTCTGGCTAATGTGAAGGCGATCGATCAGGCCAAGCATGTGCCAGTAGTTATGCTTACCTCTCGTAGTGGTCAAAAACACCGAAAAATTGCGATGAATCTAGGAGCAGCGGCCTACTACGCCAAACCTTTTAACGAAGCCGAGATGCTGAACACTATCAGTGAATTAATCATCTAACCTGCATTATGATTGTGTTGCAAAAAGTGTGAAATTCTGGTCTGATCAAGTTTCCTCCTCATAAAAGCGATATCAGTGATGGATTCCAGCAACCCTTTCAAATGGAGGCATTACCAGTCTGAAATTATCCTACTCAATGTGCGCTGGTATTCCCGCTTACGTGCCGCTCACGATTCTGAGGAAACCTCAGAATACGCGAAGCACTACTATGCCTTGAGTTATCGGGATTTAGAAGAAATGATGCGGGAAAGAGAGATTCAGGTAGACTACACGACCATTTACCGCTAGGTTCAAGCCTATGCCCCTGAATTCTATAAACGCTGTCGGCTATACTTGAAGCCCACTAATGATTCCGAAAAGGTTGATGAGACCTACGTCAAAGTTAAAGGAAAATGGAAGTACTTGTATCGCGCCATTGATTCTGATGGCAATACGTTAGAGGATGCCTGAAAAGTCTGGTCAAAAAACTCCCAAAGCCTTATGCTGTCAATGAAATTTCAAAATATTATTCGACAAAACTATGGCAGCTGGACAGTACGAAGTTCTTTATATTGTCCAGATAGATGAAGCAACTGGTAAAATCGTTGCTGCTGTTGTAA
>JAGVCD010000230.1 GCA_020059425.1 Chamaesiphon sp.
ACCGATCGGAATATTTGCAGCAGATTTTAAATACCGACAATGGTTATCGGCAAGCCCTATATTTACAGGTAGAAGTATTGTGGCGTACCCAATTCCATCACGATCCAGCTCACGCTTTGCGATTGATGCATTTGGCGGCTCAAGTGCTCCCTCATAATTTGATGACCAACTTGCGGTTAGGGGTATATTCATTAGGGATGCAAGAGAGTGAGGGTTTGCTCTATTTGCATCGAGCCCAAGAAATTGCTCCGGATGCGGCGACAGTGCTCCATGCTTTGTATCTGGCCTACACTGATCTGCTGCAAACAAAGGCAGCAGCCTATTGGCTATCGATCGCCCAAGGTTACAACCAGCAGCGGACTGATACTGCCGATTGGAAGTGGACAGCAGCAGTGAGTGATACTTGCTTCACCTATGCAACCCTGGCTGATCAAGATTGTTTGTTAGCGATCGAACCCAGTTTGCAGAGTTTAACCACCCGCGCCTTAATTGTCGATGGGGACTGGCATGAACCCGAGATGGAGTTTTGGCGACAGCAAATTCAGCCAGGGATGACTGTACTGGATGTGGGTGCCCATGTGGGAGTTTATACCTTTAGTGCCGCTCAGCTCGTAGGAGCAGCCGGACGAGTCCTAGCGATCGAACCCAGTAGTTTTCATGGGGCTTGTCTGCAAGAAAGTATTCGCTTAAATCAGTTCCCTTGGGTGGAAATATTTTCTGGAGCCGCCAGCGATCAGTCTGGCAAATTGACTCTTTATCTACAATCGCCCTCCGAATATCATCAGGTCTTAGGTTTTGCTGTGGAGCCACCCGCTTGGGAAGGTGAAACTGAAGAAGTAGATTGTTTTACATTGGACGATCTGGCCATCCAGGCACAGATTACTAGCTTGGATTTTCTGAAGATTTCCACCGTCGGGCACGAGTTAGCAGTTGTAAAAGGTGCTGCCCAAATTATTCGTCAATTTAGCCCGACAATTCTTTACCAAAATTTATTTAATAATGAACCCAATCTAGAAATAGCTGATTTATTGACAAGGCAGGGATATCAACTCTTTAAATATCGTCCTTATGTACGCGAACTGATGGCGATCGAAACAGCGGATGATTTATTGAATGTGGAAAAAGTAATTGCTATACCAGCTAGTTATTGATATCTGAACTTATTCCATACCTACTAACCAACTAAAAGCGTAGCGCCGCTCATAAATAATCTCTGGACTAATTTTATTGCTCATTAGACCAGTCGCCGATTCGGCATTCATAATTTGCCAATGAGCATGGTAATGCTGCTCTTCGGCAATCATCAAAGCATCAGTATGACGCAAACAAGCATCTGCTAAAAACTGAGTAGTACTGCTGGTAATATGATCTAAGTAAGGCATATCAGCTAATTCAAAACGTTGATGGAGGGGTGGTAAATCTTCTAAATAGCCCATTGACCATATCAATACGGCTAAACTTTCGGTCAACCAGCTAAACGTTTCCCGCTCCTGCTTGCTGACTTCTTTCGTAAAGTAAAATTTTTTCTCGGCTTCCGAAAAATGTTTATGAACTCCGTAAGCATATACCCATTCCAATGCTGGACTGGCCTCTACTGTATAAGTGCGATCGAGGATTGCTAGAATTGCTAAAACTCGTTGAGCTACTTCGTAAGGATGACGAATATTGAGTTTGAAGTCGAAATTATGGGCATCCAGCATGTTCATTAAACTAAAAACTTGGTATGTGTATATGCTCCTAAAATTTAAAGCACCCATTTCGAGAGTCAATTAATCGATATTTCCTTATAATCAGCCAAATATGTTGACTACCGAATCTATAGAAACTAACTCGCTGCTGACCATTGGTCACTCTACTCGCCGAGCGGCTAAAAAATTGTCCGTTCTGAATACAGTGGCTCGTCAGCAGGCGATCGAACATATCGCTCAAGCCCTGGAAAAAGATGCAGCGGCAATTATGGCGGCGAATCAGGCAGACTGTGGTGCTGCTGTTGATCAGATTGCTCCGGCTCTTTATGCTCGGCTCAAACTGGATCAGGGCAAACTGCAAGCGGGAATTAGGGGATTA
The DNA here is from genome assembly GCA_020059425.1 of Chamaesiphon sp. The sequence goes on from JAGVCD010000230.1 coordinate 2,068, forward strand.
CGGGATGTGGCTAAGCTGGCTGATCCGATCGGCCAAACTCAAATTAAACGCGAGCTGGATACCAACTTAGTATTAGAGCGGATTACCTGCCCCCTGGGCGTGTTGGGAGTGATTTTTGAAGCCCGTCCAGATGCAGTGATTCAAATTGTTAGTTTGGCGATTATGTCTGGTAATGGGGTGATCTTAAAAGGCGGTCAAGAAGCTTTGCAATCTTGCACTCAGCTGGTGAAAACCATTAAATCTGGATTGGCCAACAGTGCTGTTGACCCAGAAGTAGTCCAGTTACTAACCACCCGCTCTGAAACGATCGAACTATTGCAGCTCGATCGATACGTTGATTTAATTATTCCGCGTGGTTCCAACAGCTTCGTGCGCTACGTTCAAGACCATACTAAAATTCCAGTGTTGGGTCATGCCGAGGGAATTTGCCATATCTATGTGGATCAAACTGCCCAAATTCAGCAGGCCATGGATATTTGTGTGGACTCGAAGGTGCAATACGCCGCTGCTTGTAATGCAGTAGAAACGATTTTAGTACATCAGTCGATCGCGCCGCAGTTTTTGCCTTTGGCGATTAAGGCTCTGCAAGACCAAGGTGTAGAAGTGCGACTAGATGAGCTAGGGCAAAACCTGTGTGGCAGCGCTAGTCTGCCCTTGGCCACGGAGGAAGATTGGGCAACAGAGTATAG
>JAGVCD010000302.1 GCA_020059425.1 Chamaesiphon sp.
ATCATCAGAAAGTTGACTGATGGTGGCTCCGTGAGAGCATTTCACATCATCAGCAGTGATTTCTAGTTGCGGTTTGGTATCAATCCGGGCTTGGGGTGACAGTAACAGCGTGCGACTTAATTGGTTGGCATTGGTCTGCTGGGCGGCTTGGGGTACCAATACTTTGCCATTAAAAATGCCGTGGGCTTTGCCATTCACTATGTATTTGTGGAGTTGGTTGGTTTGGCCGTGGGGATGGTTGAGAGCGATTTTGCTATGGGTGTCAGCTACCTGCTTGTCGCCAATCATTGCTAGTCCATTGAGGGTAGTGGTGGTTTGTTTGCCGCCTTGAAAAACTTCCCAGTTGTGGCGAGATAGTTGACTGCCGAGGCTAATGGAGTAGCCATGATATTGGCTGTCTTGCGCTTGGGAAATAGCAGTTTTAGTAATATGGAAAGCTTCTCGGTCTTCGTCTTGGATGTGAACGTGATTAACTTGGGCATTTTCGCCTATAAAGACTTCGGTCACAGCGTTGATGAGCTGGCAGGCGTTAGGCTGGGCAGTAGTATGGCGGTATTCTTCTACAATCGTTAATTGACTGCTCCGATCGGCTACTACCAAAACGCGAGGTTGAATAGCTAGGGGCTGGTCGCCAGTGGCGATAAATAGAATGTGGATCGGATCACTAGTAGTGCTATTGGCTTCAGCCCAGATGATGGCAGCGTCTTGCAGTCCTGTTGTGTTGAGAGCTGTAAAGACTTCTTCGCCGCCGGGTTGTTTGCCGAGGTAGGTTTCGATGGGAAGTTTTCGATCGATCGCTCCTGCTAAGTTACCAATGAATAAGCCAGCGGTGCCGGAGATTTGCGACAATTCGCTGCTATAGATGCCGTTAACAAATACTAGGCGCTGTTTGGCTTCGGGAAGGTGGAAGTCATTAATATCGATGGGTGGTTGTTGGCCGCTGGGGGTGATGAATTGGTGTGTGAGTAGTTGGTTGAGGTTGGTAAAGCGCCATTCTTCGTTTTTGTTGCTGGGGATGGTTTCTTCTTGGAGGAAGGCAGTAGCTTGGTTTTGGAGGGTTTGGAGCCAGGTGGGGACTGGGGTGGTGGCTTGGAGGGTGGTGAGGAGTTGGGTGAGGTAGGTGTCGTGGTTGTTGATGGTTGTTTGGGTCATGGCTTTTTTGGGTTGGAGACTTGTTGAATTGGAACCTGGATCTGGGGGTTCTGACCCCCAGTCCCCCCATTGAGGGGCGGGACGCACCCCCTCAAACTCCCCATCGTAAGGGTCAATTTTGTTGAGTTGGTGTCCACAACCCTGCGGGTTGAATTTCTACAAAATTTTGTAGTTTTGGGTGGTGGGCAACGCCCAGCACCTAAATAATTGAATGGTTAGCGTTTTAATTAAGCAGCTACTTCTTCGATCCAGTCGTAGCCTTTGGCTTCTAGTTCTAGGGCTAGTTCTTTGCCGCCGCTGGTGACGATTTGGCCTTTGGCCATTACATGCACAAAATCAGGCACGATGTAGTCGAGGAGCCTTTGATAGTGAGTAATCACCAACATACAGTTGTCAGCCTTAGCTAGTTGATTTACGCCGTTAGCTACAATTTTGAGAGCATCAATATCTAAACCGGAATCTGTTTCATCCAGAATAGACAGAACTGGATCTAACAAGGCCATTTGGAGGATTTCATTGCGTTTTTTTTCGCCGCCGGAGAAGCCTTCGTTTACGCTCCGACCCAGGAAAGCAGGATCCATTTTGACAATATCTAAACGTTGTTGGACTAAATCATCAAAGTCAAAGGCATCGAGTTCTTCTTGGCCTAAGTGTTTTTGGCGAGAGTTGTAGGCTACCCGTAAGAAGTCCAAGTTGCTCACACCGGGAATTTCTAGAGGATATTGGAAGGCTAGAAATACTCCAGAACGGGCGCGATCTTCTGGCTCTAGTTCTAACAGGTTTTGGCCTTGGAAGATAATCTCGCCGCCAGTTACAGTGTAAGCGGGATGTCCGGCCAAAACTTTGGAAAAGGTGCTTTTCCCAGAGCCATTGGGTCCCATGATGGCATGGATCTCTCCGGCTTTCATTTCGAGGTTAAAGCCTTTGAGAATTGGGGTACCATCTACATCAGCAGTGAGGTTTTTAACGGAAAGGATAGTAGGGCTATTAGGATTAATCATATTCAGAAGTTATTAATTTGATAGATATTTTCAGGGTGACAGCATTTCAGGGCAGACTTGTCCTAAATCTATTTTGGGGTAATCTTCGATCGCTTCGATTATTTAACAAGGAATACCCCAAAGATGTGAAGGACTGAATTCGCCAATCAGATATTTAGCAACAATTTCATTGAAGTGTTTAACTAATTTACAAATATCTTTAACAAAACCTTTGATATCCGAAGGTGTTGGTTTATCTGATGAGCTGCCATGGGCTATTCCATTACGTCTAGCAACAAAAGCATTTATGGAATTCTTTAATTTCATAGCGTTAGAACCCCAGATATTTTCTATGCCAACACTTCTAAAAAGATTTTCTACTTCTTTGCTGCTAGGAGAGGCAAAACCTTTAACGCAAAGTTCTGAATCAAAATCTCCCGACGTACATTTTTCATGATCGTTCATGAATTTGCTACCACGAATTTTATCTATTAATTTCCATTTATCACCAGAATAAGGCTTATCCAATAAATCAGTTGACCTCAGTATTTGAGTAACTCTTAGTCTTTCTGGTAGTTTACCGATAGAAGTCTGATTGAACTCATGGAATGCCAAAATGTCTATAATCAAGCTCTCGAAAAAATTTTCGACATGACTACACAAAAGTAATAATGCAGCCCTAGATAGACTTTCATTGATTGGCTTTTTCTTAACAGCAGTTTCATTAACTTCAAATAGTGACATAATTGTTCCAACTTCTTTAAGACTCACCCAAAAATCCTTAAGGGCGGGGGAACGAATATTATTCTTCATTCCTTGTATGCTGCCCTATCTGAATCTTTTCAACTGAAATACCTATTGATATTAGAGATTGATACCATTTGTCTAATCGAGTGCGTACTCTAATTGTTGCAGATGTTCCCCCACCAATAGCTGCATTAAATTCATCATCCGAACAAAGTTTTTTTAATGCATCTACTATTTCTATTTTTTTTTCTTTGATAACTAAAGAATCAATTCTTGCAAAATATAGCATCACGATGTCATAAATAGACTTATTGATAAATTTGTCCCACTCCTTGCTTCCATTATCATATCTACGAAAACTATTTTTTCCAAATACATCATTTATATCAGCAACAACTCTCAAGAAAATTTGTCGATGTCTATCTAGTTCTTCTGAATTTAAACCTCGTCCATTTTTCAAATAGTCATCAAAAAATCGAGAGAAATTACCTCGATATTGTTCTGATTGAAAATGAAAGGCAAAGAATCTCAGTACCATTTCACAATCTTGCATTCGTTTATCTACATTTTTCACGCCCCGTATTGATTGAAAAATAGCTTCCTCAGACAATTCTTTTATTAGATCATTTAATTTGCTTCTATATAAGCTATTTCTTAATTCCTGGGCATTGAGCTTTACAGAGTTGGAATTGAGTCTGTCAAAAACATCAAAACGGATATCGGGATCGGATTCTTTTAATATCACGATACAGCGAATAGATCTATTTTTAATAGTTCTTTGGTCAGACACTCCTAGCTGATGAAATCTTTTTTTATTTAAGTCTGGTCTTACCTTCAGAGATTTCAACTCGAATTCATTATTTAGGTATCGATAGATCGCTGTAAGTCTTTGCTGACCATCAATAACACTATATGCGTCATCAACTTCAGCAAAATAACATACTGGAATCGGTACGTTAATTAATAAAGATTCGATTAATCGACTAGACTTAGCATCATCCCAAACCCTACGTCGCTGAAAATTATCTGCAAGGATAAGACTTTTATCATCAACTTGTTCTTTTAAAGAACGAATAATAAAGTCATAAGGATGAGTTACTAACCTTCTGTCCCTACCATCAACTGCTATCGGAGGAAGCTCCTCTTCAAGTTCTTCAGGTACAAATTGTTCTTCTAACAGAACTGATTCTGTAGAATTAAGATCTTCCAGCGATTTCTTTTCTTCTGTAAACATTTTGCTAACTCAGCAATTTTGTAATACAACAATCAAAATTCTGCATTGAATTACCCAACTGAGCCTTCGAGTTTGAGGCTGAGGAGTCGATCGGCTTCCACCGCAAACTCCATCGGCAGTTGATTAAACACATCCTTACAAAAACCGCTAATCATCATCGAGATCGCGTCTTCTTGGGAAATGCCACGCTGGGCGAAGAAAAACAGTTGGTCTTCACCGATTTTAGAAGTAGAGGCTTCGTGTTCGACCTTGGCGCTCTGATTTTGGACTTGAATATAAGGAAAAGTATTGGCCTGCGCTCGATCGCCAATCAGCATTGAGTCACATTGCGAATAGTTCCGCGCCCCATTAGCCGTGGGATTCATTTTCACCAAACCGCGATAGCTATTCTTAGATCTACCCGCCGAAATTCCTTTGGAGATAATCGTGCTCTTGGTGTTTTTACCAATGTGGATCATCTTGGTACCGGTATCGGCTTGTTGCAAGTTATTGGTAAGGGCGACTGAATAAAATTCGCCGATCGAATTATCCCCAATCAGAACACAGCTGGGATATTTCCAGGTAATGGCTGAACCGGTTTCCACCTGCGTCCAAGAAATCTTGGAATTTACGCCTTTGCATAAACCGCGCTTAGTCACAAAGTTATAAATCCCGCCTTTACCATTTTCGTCCCCGGCAAACCAGTTCTGAACGGTGGAATATTTGATCTCAGCGTCGTCTAGTACGACTAGCTCCACTACGGCGGCGTGGAGTTGGTTGGTATCAAAAGCCGGAGCGGTACAGCCTTCTAAGTAGGTAACACTGGCACCTTTTTCGGCAATAATTAGAGTCCGTTCAAACTGGCCGCTGTCACCACTATTAATCCGAAAATAAGTGGAGAGATCCATCGGGCATTTCACGCCTTCCGGAATATAGACGAAGGAGCCATCACTAAACACCGCCGAGTTGAGAGCGGCGAAGAAGTTGTCACCGATCGGCACCACCGAGCCTAGGTATTTTTCAATGATGTCGGCATGGTCGTGCAAGGCTTCAGAGATGGAACAGAACACTACGCCGACTTTGGCCAGCTTGTCTTTGAAGGTGGTCGCGATCGAGACACTATCAAACACCGCATCAACAGCCACGTTGGCTAGACGTTTTTGTTCGTTGAGAGAAATTCCTAGCTTTTCAAAGGTTTCTAGCAAGATCGGATCGACTTCATCTAGGCTGTCTAACTTCTTTTTAGCCTGTTTTGGTGCCGAGTAGTAGATGATGTCTTGGTAATTAATCGGTGGATAGTCTACATGCGGCCAAGTTGGTTCGGTCATGGTCAACCATTTGCGAAAAGCCCGCAACCGGAAGTTCAGCATGAATTCTGGTTCTTCTTTTTTGGCAGAAATTAGCCGAACGGTATCTTCGGTAAGGCCCCGAGGAATTTTGTCGGCTTCGATATCGGTGACAAAGCCGTACTTGTAGGGCTGGTTGACGAGGTTAGTGACGCTACTAGAACTCATTGGTCGCCTATTTTCTACTCTCTAAAGGTTTTTAATGCAACTGGACTAGGCGCTGGCCGAAGTTCGCGCTATAGTAGTTAAAACAACTGGGGTGTTGTTAAATTAAATCATAGATCACTTTAACAATCAATGTGTTGTTTAAGTCGCTAACTGAGTAAAATTCTCCATGATTGAGCATTCTACCAAGCAAGATATTTTGTCATTTTTGCTGCGCCAGGGTCAGGGCAAGGCGCAAGACTTGGCGGAAGCGCTGAAAATTAGTCCGCAAGCGACGCGCCGCCATCTAAAAGATTTGCAAACAGATGGGTTGATTGTGTTTCATTCGATCGCCCAGGGCATGGGACGACCCCAGCACGTTTATCAACTCAGCCCCAAGGGACGCGAGCAGTTTCCCAACCAGTACGATGAGTTTGTGATTTCGTTCTTGGATACGCTGGTGAATAATTTGGGTTATGAACAAGCCAGTGATATCTTACAAAAGCATTGGCAACGCAAATCCTTGAGCTATCGCCAGCAGCTGGGTGATGGGTCTTTACCGGAGCGGGTGGCTAAGTTGGTGGAGTTGCGGCGGCAGGAGGGTTATATGGCTGAGTTTAAGTTGGTGGATGAACCTCTCCAGAGCTTTATTTTGACGGAACATAACTGCGCGATCGCCCAAGTGGCTAATTCTTTCCCGACGGTTTGTGGACATGAGTTGGAAATGTTTGCGACGGCTTTGGGCGATTGTCGGGTAGAAAGAACGCATTCGATCGTCGCTGGCGAACATCTTTGTGGTTATTTGATTTCGCCCAAAGCAGCTGTGACAGCGCAGGCCAATTAAAATTAAGACATGGAATTAATTTCATTTCGCCCTAATCAAATTATCTGTATCGATCGACCTCCAAATTTGCTGTTATTGGCCGAAGTGATTCAAATGGTGCCGGAGCGCGAGCGTTGCTGGGCTAGACCTCTAGCCCTGGCTCGGGTTGAGAACTATCAGCTGCAATTACTGCACAATTTACGGGAAGCGTCCCAGTTGATTTTGCCTGCCAGTCTTTTTCGGGAGGCTTTAGATACTGAAGTACTGCCTTTGATGATGGAGTTGTTTCAGTGGAACCAGCCCCAGGCTTTATCTAAGGAAACCTCACGTACAGAGGAATTAAGCCGTCAAGCCTTACATGATTTTATTCGGAGTTTACCGATCGAGAATTGAGGGTGGCTGATATACTTTGCCAAGTAGCGGTGATCCTAGATTCGATCGGCATTCTCCAGAGTTACAACGACATTTCCCCTCTTGCGCCCAGTATCTACGTAGCGGTGAGCCTCAACCATCTGTTCAAAAGGATAACGCCGATCAATGACTGGTTTGAATTCTCCCGCCGCCGCTAGCTCCGCCAGAAAACGTAAATCTGCCGCGCCACTGGCCACTGGGCCAGCGATAACTTTTTTGCTGTTCGTCATTGACACCCATAGCATCTGAAGCATATCTGGCAACCCAGCTAAAACCATCAGCAAACGTCCTTTTCTCTTCAACGAAACTTGGCTACGGGAAAACGGAGCCGTACCAGTGGTATCGATAATGACATCATAGGTTTCACCATTTTGCGTGAAGTCCTCTTGGGTGTAGTCGATGACATGACTAGCACCTAAAGATCTTACTAACTCTATATTCGTAGCACTGCATACTCCGGTTACTTCTGCCCCGAAGTGCTTGGCTAATTGCACCGCAGCGGTACCCACCCCACCGGAAGCACCATTGACCAAGACTTTTTCGCCGCTCTGAAGTTTTCCTCGGCGGAGAAAATCCAACGCCGTCGTGCCGCCAAAAGATAGAGCGGCGGCTTCTTCGTAGGACAGATTAGCTGGCTTTAAGGCGATCGCCCCGTCCTCGGGCATACATTTATACTCTACATAGCAACCCATCGCGGCATCGCTAAAGGCAAAAACTTGGTCACCGACCTGGAATTTTTTAACATTCTGGCCGATCGCTTCCACCACCCCGGCCAGCTCCGAGCCTAGGATAGGTTGCTTAGGTTTAAAGACTCCAAATACCAAACGGATGATCAGCCCAAAGCCAGTCGGTACAATCAGGCTACGCACTCGCCAGTCCCCGGATGTTACCGTGGTGGCGTGTACTTTGATTAGGACTTCATTGTCCTTAGGGGTGGGCTTTTCGACTTCTTTTAATTGCAGAACCTCGGGCGCTCCATATCTTTCATACACGATTGCTCTCATCTGTCATAACTCCCGCAGGTTGCCTTGATCCGCAGTCTTTCACGTTGTCCAAACAAGTAATTGAGACTAAAACTAAATGATAGCAACATCATGCCCTCATTGAGTAATCAGTTAATCAATACTAGTCACTGAATGACATGTGCCTAAAGGCAGCTCCATTAGATGCTCGTCATAAAACCGGCCTTGATTAGAGAAAGCTTCGTGTTCTGTCCCGTAAATGCAGAAACCTAAAGATTTGTAAAGTTGGATGGCTGCATCTTGGGCGGTAACAACAGTCAGATGGATTCTGCGCAAACCTGTATCTTGCTGCGCCCTAACCAGGACTGCTGTTGCTAGCGATCGGGCGATTCCCCGCCGCCGCCAGTCCGGCTGCACATAAAGACCAGCCATAAAACCCCGATGCTTTTCATTCGCTTCGTCAAAACGGGCAAAGCGAATAATGCCGACCAGCATATCGTTTATAAAAGCTCCCAGAATATAGGTATCTTCAGATTCTTGCAGACGTGCTGCCATTGATTCGATCGGCAGTTTTTCTTCCTTAGCAGCTGGCGTACCAAAAGCTGGTGGTTGCTCCTGCAATGCCGCTAAACGGAGTATTCGATATGCTTGAACATCAGCGGGTGTCAGTGTTCGGATCATTATGTTCTATAGTGATTGGGCATGAATCTGGGTATCAACACAACCCAAACATGGCTACGCAGTTGTTAACTTTCGCTGAGACAGGAGCTTAAATAGCGGTGATGCCGTTGCCGTGGTAACAATAGTCATCAATACCAACATACTAAATAGGGCTGGTGAAATCAAACCATTATCGCGACCAATATTGACCAGCAGCAACTCCATTAAGCCCCGGGCATTCAT
>JAGVCD010000194.1 GCA_020059425.1 Chamaesiphon sp.
GCTCATGGATTGTTCCTGTTTCCCTACTAGCTACTAGCCTGAATTTGTTACAGTCGGCAAAATAATCCCGCCACCTAAGACCACTTCACCGTCATACCATACCGCTGCTTGTCCGGGGGTTACTCCAAATTGCGGCTCGTCAAAAACAATTTTCGCGCGACCATCGGGCAGCGGGATAAAAGTAGCCACCGCCGTAGTCGATCGATACCTAATTTGAACCTCAGCCTTAATGGGGGCAGTGGGTGGGGCGATCGACACCCAATTGATCCGATCAACCACCAATTCTGAGCTGTGAGTTTCTGCCCGTGAACCAACCACCACCTGATTTTTACCCACATCTAAGGACACAACATATAGAGGTTCCGCCGCCGCGACCCCTAGACCCCGCCGTTGTCCGATGGTGTAGTGGTGAATGCCAGTATGCTGACCTAAGACTTGACCTTGGCAACTCACAATCTCACCAGGTTTTTCTGCCAGATATTGATCTAAAAAGGACTGCATAGAACCATGCTTTTCCACCAGGCACAGATCCATACTTTCTGGTTTTTCAGCAGTGGAAAGACCCAGTTGGTTGGCCACCTGACGGGTTTCCGTTTTATGCATTTCTCCCAACGGAAACAGAGTTGCAGCCAACATATCTTGAGTCAAGTCATAGAGAAAATAAGACTGATCTTTAGTTTTGTCTACCGCCCGTTGCAATTGATAACGACTCGTATCTTCATTAAAAGTAATCCGGGCATAATGGCCAGTAGCAATTCGATCGATTCCCCATTGCTCTTGAGCATATTGTACCATCGGGCCAAACTTCACCGCACTATTACACTGCGAACATGGCAATGGAGTGATCCCAGATTCATAGCCAGTAACCAAATAGTTAACAATGTATTTTTCAAACGTCTTGCGGCTATCAACGATATGATGTTCGATGTTCAGCTGTTCGCAAATCCGCGCCGCATCGGTCATTCCTTCAGAACAACACTGCCCCTTACCCTTCATCAACCAGAGGGTTAAACCGACCACCTCATAACCCTGACGACTAAGTAAGGCCGCAGCCACGGAGCTGTCTACCCCCCCAGAGAGGCCGACGACGACTTTTTTCATGATCTTCTTACATCAACTTAACTAGTTCTTATATTTCATTATGGCTTACTTTTCCAAACCATCCGACATCCGTGCTTTGATTTTGGACTACGCCCAGATGAAATGTCTGTGGCTAGATACGGAAGTGGCCGATTGTTTTACCAAAAAACCACGCCTGTCATTGATTCAGGTATCCCATGTGGCTGAAGATCCACAAGGTGAACAAGCAGTGGTACTGGATGTTTTAGACCAATTCGAGCTGGTTGCTGAATTTGTCACCGAAATCATGAGTAATCCCCGCATCGAAAAAGTTTTTCACAATGCCTCCTTCGATCTGCGCTATCTGGGCGGCACTCAGGCCACCAATGTGACCTGTACCCTGAAAATGGCCAGGAAAATGCCGGTGAAGTTATTACCCGTTCCAAACCATAAACTCAAAACCCTGGCTGAACATTTCATCCCCAATATTACGGTCGATAAAAGCGAGCAAGTTAGTGACTGGGGACAACGGCCCCTCACAGCTCAACAACTTTTTTATGCCCACATGGATGTGGTCTATTTGGCACAGATTCATCAAAACCTATTACAACTCCAAGATCAGACTGGCAAAATTGATCCGATCGCCGAAAATGTGACCGAACTATCGCGCTGTTACCAAAAACTAGACAATATGCTGAAGCCTTTGTTGATGGAGCGCGACCAACTAAAAGAGCGTTTACAAACAGCAATGACTGCCCAAAAATTGACCGAAACGGCAGACTATCAGATGCATACCCAAAATCGGACAACGAAAAAGGTATCTCTGGCGGAGCTGAGAGATTTGCCCTGGGATACTCTGGATCCAGATATTCAAATACCCTTATCTAGAGAGCTACAAGAACAGCTCGGTGATTTAGTCGAAAAGCTATCGATCGCCACCGAACAAACCCAAATTATTTCTCTAAAAACTAAAAAAAGCTGAAATGATCCCCATACCCCTTCCCATCCCTAAGAATTAGTTGTAGCATTGATCCCATATATAAAAAAACCTTATAAGATTCAATGGGGATCGCCATGCAAGCTATTGACGACAGAAGCTGGAGTACCGAAGTTTTAAATTTGTCTCGCCGGACACCCATTTTGGTTAATTTTGGCGCTCCCTGGTGTGGACTATGCAAGGTTTTACAACCTTTACTCAATCAATTTGAACCCCATCGAGCTGGGCAAGTCAAACTCGTGAATATCAACACAGATGAAAATCTTAAACTAGCTAATACTTATCAAATAACTACCTTGCCAACATTGTTATTGGTGATAGATGGTGAAATTGTTCAAAGATTAGAACAGTTCAGCAACCGAGACGATTTACGTCAGAGCCTAGAGCAGATTGTGATCCCCGCCGAGACGGTATCTGCCTAAAAATATTTAATTTACAGAAATGTTAATGATTCACTGCCAGTAAGACTAGGCACGATTATGATGATATAAGGTGTTTTGAACTCTTTCTCTACAGCAAGAGTGCTAGCATCTACTGGAGTATTATTATTAATCGAGCTAATGGAATCACTTTATACATATGCGTGGCTGATTCCGGTTCTGCCGTTGTTGGGAGCCATGCTAGTTGGTTTGGGGTTAATCTCCGTCAACAAGTTCACGAATAACTTACGGCAGGTCAATGCCGTAATAATTATCTCTTTGATCAGCGCCGCACTAGCCATGTCTGGTGGCCTGCTGTGGAGCCAAATTCAAGGCCATTCCACCTATTTGTACTCCTTTGACTGGGCAGCAGCCGGGACTTTTCACCTGACGATGGGTTACACCGTCGATCACTTGACCGCACTGATGTTGGTGATTGTGACCACTGTGGCTCTGCTAGTCATGATTTATACCAATGGCTACATGGCTCACGACCCGAGCTATGTCAGGTTCTATGCCTACTTGAGTCTCTTCAGCTCCTCAATGTTGGCCTTAGTAATCAGTCCTAATTTGGTGCAGGTTTATATTTTTTGGGAATTGGTAGGGATGTGTTCTTACCTACTAATTGGTTTTTGGTTCGATCGGAAGGCCGCCGCTGATGCCTGTCAAAAAGCCTTTGTGGTTAATCGAGTAGGAGACTTTGGTCTTTTGCTAGGGATGCTGGGCTTATATTGGGCAACTGGCAGTTTTGATTTTGTAATTATGGGCGACAAGCTGCAGGAACTAGTCAGCTCCGGCGCAATTAGTAGTGGCTTGGCCATCCTATTTGCAGTGCTAGTCTTCATGGGACCAGTAGCCAAATCAGCCCAAGCCCCCCTTCATGTCTGGCTGCCGGATGCGATGGAAGGTCCCACCCCGATTTCAGCCTTAATTCACGCCGCCACAATGGTAGCAGCAGGGGTATTCCTAATTGCCCGCATGTACCCAGTGTTTGAGCATATTCCGGCAGTAATGAACGTAATTGCTTGGACTGGAGCGACTACTGCCTTCATTGGTGCTACTACCGCCATTACCCAAAATGACATCAAAAAAGGCTTGGCCTATTCCACCATGTCTCAATTGGGCTACATGGTCATGGCCATGGGCGTTGGTGCTTACTCTGCTGGACTTTTCCACCTGATGACTCATGCTTACTTTAAGGCCATGCTTTTCTTGGGTTCTGGCTCGGTAATTCACGGCATGGAAGAAGTCGTTGGTCACAATCCAGCCTTGGCACAGGATATGCGGTTAATGGGTGGCTTGCGTAAACACATGCCAATTACCGCGCTAACTTTCTTGCTGGGCACTTTGGCCATATCGGGAATTCCACCTTTTGCTGGTTTCTGGTCCAAGGATGAAATTCTGGGCGAAGCTTTTAAAGCCAATCCTGCTCTGTGGTTTGTAGGCTGGCTAACGGCGGGGATGACGGCTTTTTACATGTTTAGAATGTACTTCAGTACGTTTGAAGGTGGCTTTCGCGGCCAGGATGAAAGCATTAAGGGCGAGTTGCTTGGTTTACCAAACTTTGGCCC
>JAGVCD010000414.1 GCA_020059425.1 Chamaesiphon sp.
AGTCGATTGCGCAGATCTTCGTAAATACCAATTCTAAACAATGGTCTGAACCAACCACCAAAAGCTGCACCAATCTGAAAACTATCACTAATGATATCTGCTGCTTTAGCTAGATCTACTGATTGCAAAGGGCGAACCTTTAAAACCCTGGATGCCGACTGCGGCTGTTCTAGTGGTTGGGAGGTGCTGGAAATGCTTGTAATATAGGGGAAATCAGGCAAATGGTAAGGATTATCCACAGGCAGTAATTAAACTTAGGCGGCATTCTCATCCATTATAGTTTCATTCCTGGATAGTTCTTGTGATTGTTTTAGTAGTTCTGAATGTCCAATACAAATTGGTATTCTCACATCAGATTGATGATGAAGCAGCGAAGTATTTGGTATGATAGTACTGGTAGTGACCTCAACTGACTAGTTGAAGAACTGTTGAATTTGGTGTTCTAAGTTCAGCACCAACAAGCTTCAGTAATTCACAGCATTAGACCTTAGCTGAAATCGCAATCATACAAAAAATCAATAATTATGAATCTCAACACAGTTCATCTGGTCGGTCGGGTTGGTGGTGACCCTGATATCAAATATTACGAATCGGGGAGTGTACTGTGTACGATGACCATGGCTGTTAATCGCCGCTCCAAAAATAATGAGCAAACCGATTGGTTTAATCTAAAAATTTGGGGCAATACAGCGAAGATTGCGGCGGATTATGTAAAAAAAGGCTCTTTGATTGGCATTCAAGGTTCTTTGGAAATTGAAAATTGGACAGACCGCGCTACTGGCAGTGACCGCTCTAGGCCAATTATTAAAGTCGATCGATTGGACTTGCTCGGTTCTAAGCGTGATCAACAAGAAAACAGCGGCCCAGACTATGGCAGCGAGTTTTAGCGCAAAAAATCTCATGCCAGCCCAGAGTCGGCCAAGAGCCAGCCGATCGGCTGGCTCTAAAAACGTAGCGAGACATCTTAATTTTGATCTTGTTATTTTATTTTGCCGAATTCCGGAAAGTCTTGGAGATTGGGCACATCTAGTAAATTGGCTGCTGTTGGATCTTCATGCAACAGATGATGTACCAACAGGAAGCCTACGATCGTCCAAGTTTGATTGATGCGGGCTTGCTGGCCTTGCCAATTGCCAGTGGGGCCATCAAAATATTCTGCCCATTGCTGCTGAGGCAGTTGACTCAAGATTAATTGATACGAATCACTTAATAGGCTGCGGACTTCTTGGACTACCAGCGCGTCCGCTTGGGGATGGCGCAAAATAGCCACTGCCAAGAACCACAATAAACAAGGCCAATGACCAGCATTGTGATAGCACCAAGGTAGATTCTTGCGATCGAACCCCGTTTTTTTGCGCCAGTCAGCATCATCCAGGGGCGGGTGACAGATCCGCAGCGGCATATTAGCCACCAAATCGGCACGGTTATTCAAAATCATCCGAAACAAATAGAGTTGCTGATTGGGAGTAATCAGATCAAAAATTGCCCCCAGACAATTGCCCAGCGTGAAAAAGCGAAAATCGGGACGGCCTGTCCGAATATTGCCAATTAAGTAGCCCCCCTGGTTGCCCAGCCAGTTTTGAAGCCAATGCGGAATGGTCTCAGTTTGAATGTTGTATTCGTTCTCGATCGATTCACCGTACTGCTCGGTAGGACGGCGACGCAGTACCTGTACGGTCTTACTGGTGACCCAATAATGTACCAACATATAGCGGCGCAGGCGCTTGATCCAGGTTAAGCAGGCTTTCAAGCGCTCAGTTTGGCTGCTAGTGATGGTACTACGACCTTTTTGATTTTTGATACTAAGCTGCAGTAGTCCCGCTGCACTGAGCATCGCACCGTAGAGCAAGCTTTGAATTTCTAAGGGTGCGCCCCAAACATCCATCGGTCGATCGATCATAAATGCCCCATCTGGCACATAGATGGTGGGGGCATCACGAAAGCCGGGATGCAGGACTAAATCTAAAAAGCGATTCAGGCCAGCTTGTACCGCAGTAGAGCGGGCAAATTCAAAGTCTTGAGAGCGCTGTACATAAGACCAAGTGAGGATTGGCCACCACAGAGTCGCATCGATCGATACCACTCGTCCGATCGCCCGCTGACCATAGTCCGGGACTAGTTTGCCATCAACTTCTTCAAAACTAGTCGGAAAAATACCTCGGGTTTGAAATTGGGTACTTTGCAACTCCAAGCAGATAGTCAGGAAGTTCTTGACCGCATCAAACTTGCCCTCCAGCAGTAAATAGGCCATCACGGGCACATTGTCACGAATAAAGATCTCGCTGTAATTGAGCTTAGATTCTGCCCCAGATTTCTGACTCTGATTCGGAATGGCGGCGACTGCGCCTCCCCACTGACCATTGATATCGACCATCGCTCGCTGAAACAATAGCTCCCGGGCTACTTTGACTGCTGTTTCTGAATTCATTTCATTACTCTTGCTGGGAGAATTTCGGTAGCCTTGCTATAATAAGACGAAATTGGGGCTGTAGCTCAGTTGGATAGAGCGATCGCCTCCTAAGCGATAGGCCGCGCGTTCAATTCGCGCCAGTCCCAT
>JAGVCD010000378.1 GCA_020059425.1 Chamaesiphon sp.
CGATCGATTGATTATTTGCGGCAGTCTGTCTAATTTTTCCGAACTCTGGGGTATTGCTGATGGTTTGTCCGGATTGTTCGATCGATGGAGTAGTTGCGGTCGTCTGCCCTGATTCTTTAATACTAGGTGTTTGAGACGGAATCCCTTCGACTTTATCCACAACCGGACTACTCGATTTTGGGAGTTTGTCGAGCCAAGAATAATCCAGCTTAGTAGCCACTTGCGCCAGATTGGGCTTCGGCACCAAAAACAGCAGCAGAGCCATCACCAAACCAGCGCCCAGGGCAATACTAGCAATTTTGGCTAAATGCTGCCAAGGAATAACTTGTAACTGTTTAACCTGCCAACTCCAGGTTAAGGGCGGCAGCTCGATGCGTGATCGATATTCTAGCCACATAGTCGGCAATGACACTATTGATAGCAACAGCATTAGACTGATCGTTAACGGATTGACATTAACTGTAGTGATCAAACCAGCTGTTATCCAACTCAATAGTATGGTGAAACTCAGGTTCTGCCTGGTTATCCAACAAGCTGGATTCATTGCCAGTAATAGCATGGCGATAGAAGACAAAAAAGAATCGAACTTACCCAAATTCAAAAATACCGCTGGCACAACTATTAAATAGCATATAGTTACTAGTCTGACGAGCCAATAACTACGATGATAGCGAACGAACCAACTCCAGCAACCCGCCGCTATCGCTAATACTATCAATAAAAAGCTGTGGTAATTATTGGTGATTATCCCAGTCACTAAGATACTGAGGCAAACCATTATCTGCACTAGCGATCGGAACAACAAGGAGTTTTCTATTGGGGGCTGGCGGCGATCGGCTGATTGCCAAGATTGATGCTTACTAAATGCGCCAGCTAAATCTATCAACTGCTGAATTTTGCGATCGGATAGCTCTTTATTGTTGGATGGCTGGGAGGAGAAAGCACCCAGCCACGATTGATCATCGGAGAATTTAGTCACAGCAGTTTGGAGCAGACCTTACTCCCTAGACTAACTCTTGAATTGGTTAATGTCTTAGTCAGATCTACTGAAATATTGATCAGGCCAAAATATCTTCAGCGCCGCCGATCTATTTCTTGGCGACGGCGATCACGCCAGCCGGACAGAGTGAGGTAAATCACCCCCCCAGTTACCAAAATCAGCAGCCCAAAAGCCGCCGTGCCCAAAATCGGTCCAACAGTGCTCTCCATATCTCTATACTTTTGCCGGAGTAATTATCGCTTCTAGTCTAGATCGAATTGTCACCGCATCGAGCTGCTGACCAATAAAAACTAATTGAGTCAAACGCGGTTCATCTGATCGCCAGGGCCGATCAAAGAATTGCTCAAACCGCTGCCCCACACCCTGCACCACCATCCGCATTGGTTTGTGGGGTACTGCTAAAAATCCTTTCACCCGATATATTTCTTGCTCCTGTACCAGTTTTTCGAGGAGCTGACGGAGTTTGATCGGATCAAACTCTTGTGCCAAAGTAATATGAGCAGCCGTAATGCCATCATCATGTTCATGCTCTTCTTCTCCGTCATGATGACTAGGGCGATCGACCAAATTATCTTCGACCGCCGCTTCCCAACCCAAGATTTTTTCGGGAGCAACTTGCCCTCGATCGCTATTAATGATCTTCACCGCTGAATTAGTATGCTGATGAATAATATCTAATACAGTCTTGTAATCATCAGCAGAAATCAAATCGGTTTTGTTTACAATTACCAAATCAGCACAGGCTAATTGGTCTTCAAACAATTCTTGCAGTGGCGTTTCGTGGTCTAAATTATCATCAGCTTGCCGCACGGCATCGACAAGCGCCACGTCACTAGCAAACCGACCGTGCAGAACGGCTTCCGCATCAACTACTGCAATAACCGCATCGACCGTTGCGGCATTTTTAATTTCTGGCCAGCGGAAAGCGGTGACCAAAGGCTTGGGTAGTGCCAAACCGGAGGTTTCAATCACAATACAATCGATGTCTTGACGACGTTCAATGAGTTGCTGCATGGCTGGGAAAAATTCTTCTTGCACCGTGCAACACAAGCAACCATTGGTCAATTCAATAATCTGCTGGGGAGTTTCGTCGTCGGGACACAGGCCACAGCTGCGGAGGAGTTCGCCATCGATACCCAGTTCACCAAATTCATTTACCAAAACGGCAATTCGGTTACCTTGGTTGTTCATTAATAAATGTCGAATTAGGGTGGTTTTACCACTACCCAAAAAGCCCGTAATCACGGTTACAGGAATCTTACTAGCCATCGGTGTACCTCGCACTGTTTATATTTACGAACATCGGCGGGCATCCTGGCTTATCGATAAATTACCGAATCACAGTTGCGGGACAGCGCTGGTCTTTCACCAATCTTTCCCCGTTACCTCTGACAGCTGTTCACTACCAGAGCCGAAAGGATCTTCAGTTTAGCCTAGAGTGGGCAATATCGGCCTTAGCTCTATGTGTCTTGAATATAAATGGTCGGTGAGGATGGCAATCTTTACTAATTGAGTGAGAACGAAGGCTGGCTGAACTGTTTGACTTAGGTGAGCAATAGGCTCCCACTGTTTACATCACCTTGCCATCAGAAAGCTTGAGATTGATAATGGACAATATCAAAATCACTAGAAACAACACGAGTCCGATCGTACAGGCATAGCTCAGATTTTGATCACTCCCGAAAGCCTGCTGATAGAGATAATAAACAACTGTTTTAGAGCTATTGCGTGGACCCCCTTGAGTCATCACATACACTTCTTCAAAAACCTTAGTCGCCGCAATCGCTGACACCACCGCCACCAAAGCCATATAGGGACGCATCAACGGAATTGTGATATCCCAATGTTTGGCTGCTCCATCCACCCCATCGATCGCCGCCGCCTCGTACAAA
>JAGVCD010000067.1 GCA_020059425.1 Chamaesiphon sp.
ACCAAATAAATAATGGGCTTCAATGACTTCCAGCCCTTTATTCATCAACGTGGCCGAATCGATCGTAATCTTTTTACCCATCGACCAATTGGGATGCTTGAGTGCGTCGGCGATCGTCACATTAGCCAGCTTCTCGATCGGCCAATCTCGGAAAGACCCGCCCGAAGCTGTCAAAATAATCCGCTTTAGCCCCCCAGCAGGCACTCCTTGCAAACACTGAAAAATTGCCGAATGCTCAGAATCTGCTGGTAATAATTTGACTTGATGCTTTTCTACCAAGGGCAACACCACTGGCCCACCAGCAATAAGGGTTTCTTTATTAGCCAAAGCAATGTCTTTGCCAGCTTTAATGGCGGCGATCGTTGGTAATAAACCGGCACAACCTACAATCCCGGTGACAACACTTTCCGCATCCCCATAGCCCGCGACCGCCACTAAACCAGCTTCACCTGCTACCAACTGCGGCTGATAATCTAAACCAGCCAGTGCCTCTTGCAATTCTCCAAACTTGGCTTCATTGGCGATCGCGACGATCTCGGGTCGGAACTGGCGCACCTGCTGGGCTAGCAACTCGACGTTATTGCCAGCGGCAATACCCACCAGCCGGAACTTATCAGGATGCTGCGCTACGATCTCTAGGGTTTGGGTGCCGATCGATCCAGTCGAGCCGAGTAAAGTAATCGCTTTCACAATTTTTTAAGAATTCAGGTTCAACCAATGTTACCAAAATCTGGGGAGCGGTGTTCGATCGATTCCCTGAATGCAAACAAGAGAATTCACTTTACCTTATCTGCTTTCACTTGATTGTTCTGCTACTACTGATGAAGAATCACCATCTTGATTTCGAGCAGGAGCCGCCAAAATCAACTTGTAATATTCATAATTTTCTACTCCATTGATTACAATGCCCAGTATTTTTTGTTGTGACTGTTTCAATAAATCTTGAGCATTTTTCAAATCTGCCGATTCTAACAGGTGAGGATTGGCTACCAGTATTACACCATCAGCCATTTTCGATAAAGTAATTGCCTCGTTAAACTGATTGAGTGGTGTGGAGTCAATAACTACCAAATCATAAAGAGAAAACCACTGGTTAAATATCTGCGCCATAGTGGTCGAACTAAAAAGAGCACTAGGGTTATTATGAGGCAGACCAGCAGGCAGCAGTCCAAGGTTTTCTGATATTTCAATAATCGATTCGGGAAATTGGTTGCCATTTAGCAATATATTGCTTAAACCAATGCTATTACTAACTTGCCAAAGTTCATGTTGCTGAGGATGGTATAAATCAGCATCCACCAATAAAACCCTCTGACCATTTTGAGAGGAAGCCAACGCTAAATGTGCCGCAATAGTAGATTTACCCTCTTGGGGAACAGAACTAGATATCACAATTACCTGAGTATTTTCTTGATTTTCTAGGAAATTCAAGTTAGATTGCAATGTTCGAAATGGCTCATACTCCGGCTGGTCATCATTACTGGTGAGCAAACTACTATTCTTCGTCTTTGTCCATTGCGAAAAATTAGGAATATGACCCAAAATAGGATACTGCGCAATTTTGCGTACCGCCGCCGCATTCTTGAGCCGCTGATCAGCACGTTCCAAAATCCAAACCATAGCACCGCCCAAACATAGGCCAGTAAGAATCATCCATAGTGGAGAAATTCGACCAGTTGGGGAAATTGCTTTACTGGGAAGTGTAGCAACTTTCACAATTTTTGTGACGGGCATGGACTGAGAACTATCAGTCTGTAATGACTTTAGCTCAGCAGCCATCTTGTTATATTTATCCTGAGCCTCCTGAATATTTTTCTCTAGTAAACGCATTTTATTTTCACTAGGAGAAAATAGTGCTATTTGGTTTTGGCCTTTTTTGATCGATGAATTGAGCAATGCAATTCTTTTTGCAATAGCATCCTGTTGAGCAGTAGTTTGAACTAAATCAGACTTCGATTTTTCGGAAATCCCAGATTTTTTCCACTGCAGTACCTGAGACTGAAACTGACTACTAGTAATAAGAATCTGCTCCGATTCTTTCTGTACCTGTTTCCAAAAAACATCCTGCTGGCTCTGCAGGTCTTGGACTAATTGATTATCTTTGGTCGATTTGCTTTTTTCTAAGGCCAACTTTTCTTCAATTCCTTGTAATGTCAGCAAAATCTGTGGTGTGATTAGCGGTGGCTGAGAAATAGCTGAACGAAGAGTAGTCATAGAATTCTGGCCAAATACTTTTCGGAGTTCCTGTGACTTAGGTTCTAATTTGGTGAGTTGGACATTAGCTTGCTCAATTTCTGTTCGCAGAATACTAATAGCGCTAGTCAATGCCTTTTTTTCGTTTCGCAAATCGGTGATTTTGAAATCTTGTTGAAATTTTTGCAGTCCCGCTTCTGCTAATTTCACTTCACTATTTATCGCAGATAATTGTTTAGTTAATTCAGCTTGCTCAGATATAGCTGCTTGACGATGCAGCTCTAAATCATGAATTAGATAATCTTCCATCAACTTTTGGGTTACTTGAGCTGCTCGCTGGGGATCAGTATCGCGATAACCTACTTCTAACAAATTTGGATCATTAGTTTTTTGGACAATAATATTTTCTAATACTTGCTCAGGTTTTCGACTGAGTTGAAGGGCAAGCACTACCTTTTTTGCTGCAGGTAGTGATTGGATCCACTGTGCTGGTATCTTTTTAAAAATAGTTGATTCAGAATCTGTTGACTGTTTTTGATCTTTAGACGAAATCTGGCCCTTAGCTTCATAAACTGGCTGTTGTAAAAAGTTATAAAGACCAGCTGCACCAATTACTGCTCCAAGTGCGATCAATGCTGATAGCCAGCGACGTTTTAAGATTTGCCAAGATTCAACCAGAGCATTCATTTAAAATTTAGAAGCAAACAATAACGCTATTTATAACAAAGCTTCTGGGGTAATAGCATCAGCAATTTACTCTAAATATTGATACTAGGCCGTTAGTTTTTCAGCATTTTTAGGTTGGGATACCGACGAGTCTTTGGCAAATACATTTAGCTGAGTAGCAATTTCTTGACGCACAATATCCCGATATTCAAGGAAATGTTCATTCTGCGCACAGACAGACATGTAATGGTCAAAAACTTTGGGGTTATAAACTAAAATTCCGATTAAATGGTGCCAAAATTTCCAGCGGGTACTACGTTTGATACCTTGTCGCCAGATAATTAGAGCGAAAGCTTTTAAGATAATTAGTTCTGGAAACTGAGCTGGTGGTTGGCACCTCGGTGCCCCTAGTGCTCGAAAACAGCGATAAGTTCGATCGAGAAACTTTTC
>JAGVCD010000316.1 GCA_020059425.1 Chamaesiphon sp.
AATAAATGGCTCTACACAACCAATACCTCCAGTATCGAAGATTTCGGAAGTCTCCCATGAACGATATTTTGTAATTTGCCAAGGGTGATTGCTACCAGGGTAAAGAGTAGCGCCATCAAATCGCCCCAGCATTTGAATAAATTCTTTAGCGTTCTGAGCACCATAAGTCAAATTGCGTTCACTATTCGACCAGTCGGTGGGGGGCTGCGTCAGGTGATCTCGCTGAATTCGATCGAGTAACTTCCCAAAGCGATCGGTATTTTCATGAACTGCCCAGCCGATTTCTGGTTGTAAGATGCCCAGCTCTGGGTCTTGATGAACGCCGATGAATCCAGCCACTAAATTCAAATCATACTCGGCCTGTCCATTGATATTTTGGGTGTTGAGTTTAATCGCAACTTGCGAAAGTCCCAAAGGTAAGGAATGCAGAGAAATACCATTGCTTGGAGTGGCAAACCGGCTTGGTAACTCAGTCGTATCCTCAATGTTAGGGAGTTCACAGCGATCCATCTCCAACAACTTATTCCGAACAGTGGGGGCTTGAGTAATTCCGTCTTGAAGATATGGAAACAAGTCAGCACACCAGCCCGTAATATACTTAGCAGCATAAACGGTCTTTGGTTTATAAATGCAGCGCCAAAATTCTAGGGATGGCTGACCCGCAGCACTATTGATAAATTCTTGACAAATTGGCAAGAGTCGCTCCGTCCACCACTGTAAGTTATACTGAGCCATACTTTGAACTCGTTCATAAATGCTCTGCCAGTCTTCAACAGTTCCCGATAAGGTGATATCGGGAATACCACAAATGCAGCGACCACCATAGTTAAAATATTTATGAAAGGTATCCATCATCACTACCTGGCTAGCTGTATGGATAGTAGGAGTTGTGGTGCTGAAATTGCACTCCAGCAATTTATAAACATCAGCTCCGACATGATCCCGAACTTGTAGAACCCATTTTTGAATTGTTTCCGACCAGTGATGCGGCAAGGTCGGCATAGAATCCATAGCAACGACTAGTTCTACTTTACCTTGATGCTTAACAAAGTTCGATCGCAGATTTTCAGTAGGATGGTTCACATGTTGAGCAAAACCCTGAGCAATCGTCATCCAAATAATGTCTGGTGTTAGCAGTAGTGGACGGTGTTGACTAAAAGCAACATGAACAGCTAGTGCTAACGGGTGAATCTGATAAAGCCCGTAGCCTTGAATCACTGGAAACGTTTTATCATGGCTGAATGCCAACACAGAAACATCCAAGCTTTCCTCTATTTGAGATTGTGCTGTTTGTGAAAATAATTGTTGCTGAGCTGGTTCTACATCATCGACGCAGAAACGAATTTTTTCCTGGGCTTGTTCTAGAATTTGGGCAGTTAAGGTCATAGTTAGGTAAGTTTGAATAGGGTATATATGATTCAGGAAAATGATTAGCAGCGATCAATATTTTTATGATTGATCGCGTTCTTGCTGAATTTCTTGTAAGAGTTGCATAACTTCTCCAGCCTCGTCTTTAGCAGAGGTTTCCTGAAAAACTCTGACAGCTTGTTGAAAAGCTTCGATCGCTTGATCGTACTGCCGCATAGAACGATAGGTACACCCGAGACTTTTCCACACCCAACCTTCGCGCACCAGAGTTCCGATCGATCTGGAAAGCCTAATGGCCGTAATATACGCCTCTATAGCCATATCATACTGGTCAAGTTTATTGTGGTACGTACCGATATTATTAAGTACCCAAATCCCTCTTTCTCGATCTCCTAGTTCCTTAAGCCATGACGCTTTCATTTAGTTCATGATAAACTGCGCCAAGATTAGTGAGAGAGAGTCCTTCTAGTTCGCGGTTGCCTGAGGCTCGCGCATTTTCTAAATGAGTTTGCCAAAATTGTAGATTATCATCCATGGTGTTTACTGAAATATTTCGGATATGGTTGATAGCAGATTGACCTCAAAACAGTATCGAGTTTCGGGCATGATCCTCTGCCATTAACTAGAGTATTGGGAACAAATTAAAGAAATATGCGGAGATCTGTCTGAGTTCTTATTTAATTTGTTGCCCGATCATCACCAGCCATGAATCATAATAAGCAGGCGGGGTTGCGGTGATACAGCACGATAAGTTTGAACTAACACAAAAAAACCATCACAGATATGAAAAGCACCATCCGCAACTGGTCCGAGTATAACGCAGGATTAGAGCCTGACCTTCTGGCTGGATGAGGCAGTGTTAGAAGATTGGTACAACGAAATCCCAGCTCTCTGGCTGAAACAACTATGTTTAGACTCAAAGCCATCTTTGGGGGTAAGCTTCGCTCTCGCAAATTTGACAATCAAGCGGTTGAACTATTTGTCCAATGTGCTGCGCTTAATCGCATGATTCAGATCGCTAAACCCGATTCAGTCATGGTCAATGACTAATTTCAGTGGTGATGGCTAAAACCGTTTTGTCCAAATTTGATTCATGCAACAACGCCGCTATGACGTATACATTTCAAGTTCGCTGATCAACATGAACTAGATGAGCTGAACTGCTAGCTAAACAAGGATTAAACTATTTGAATAAAGCGCGCATTCCTTCTTGCCGCTTCAAAGACAAATTCGTGCCCTGTCGCTTCTCCGCTTGCTGAATAATTTGGTTAAGCAGCTCCGTGTACACCACCTTCGGCTGCGACTTCATCCACAAATAGAACGACAGCGACCCAGGCAAAGTATTGATTTCATTGAAATAAAGTTGGTTAGCATTGCTATCAATAATAAAATCGATCCGAGACACACCACTACAACCCAATGTTTGGAAAGCCTTTTTGGCATAGTCAATCCCGGCTTGCTTCAACGCCGGATCAAGATCCGGTGGATCGATAATCCGCGACAGACTCGCCATTCCCTGGGAATCACTATCGCTGTTCTTCTTGGCTCCATCATCCCGCAGATACTTTTCTTCGTAGGTGAGTACCCCGCTCAAAGACACCGGCATTTCCACCACTGAAGCCGTTACACCATCGGCATCGCCCACCACCGACACATTGATTTCAATAATGTCTTTGACGCAGGGCTCCACGATCGCCTGGGAATCATAACGGAAAGTATTGACTAAGCAACCATTTAAAGAAGCTTCATCAGTAGCCACCCCAATCCCAATGCTAGAACCCAAGTTGCAGGGTTTCACAAACAGCGGCAACTGTTCTAATCCTGGTGTAGCAAAAATTTGCTCCCGCACTTGGGCGAGGCTTTTTTGAGCCACCGATCGATCCACCAACCCAGCTGGCAATACGGGAATGCCCACGGCGGCCAGTACCTTTTTGCACTTATACTTGTTCATACCCAAGGCGGCTGGCAACACCGTACAGCCAGTGTAGGTGGCATCAGCCATTTCCAACATGCCTTGAATACAGCCATCTTCGCCAAAGGTACCGTGGAAGGCCAAGAAGTAGATGTCGATCTGTACTATTTCTTCAGCTGTTTTACCAAAACTCCACAAACCACGTTTGGGATTAATTACCGTTAAACCCTTGCTGCCAGCGATCGGAATCAGCGCTACTTCTTGCACTTCACGCACGGCACCGGGTAAACCCCGATAGAAAGATTTTTCGAGCAACCGATCGCCTACATACCAGCGACCGGATTGGGCGATGTAGACAGGCACAGGGTTGTATTGGGTGACATCCAACACATTAATTAGCTGCAAGGCGGTAATTACTGAGATCTCGTGTTCGACTGATCGACCACCAAATAAAACTGCAATATTTTTTTTCTTACTCATGATGTTAGTGACAGATTAAAATTTGGCTTCGGCTTCGTATAGGTCGGGCAGGTCGTTTTCAATCAAAATCAAATCGCCGGGCTGCTTGAACTTGGCATCCATTAAGTGCGCCAGCGCCAGGTCGCGATTGTCGAATTCTAAGATTTTTTCTGCTGATAAACCGCCGTCTTGCAAACCAGCGCGGAGCGCTGCCCGGTTGGTATCGCCAACCAGCACCACCAAATCACAGATTTCAGCGGCTTTGAGAGCCGCTTGGCGATTTTCGGCAGTTTGAATTTCACCCAACTCCACCATTCCCGGTGTCATCAAAATTTTGCGACCACCAGCCAGAGTGCCGAGAACTTCTAAAGCCGAGACAAAGCCGATCGGATTGGAATTGTAGGAATCATCCAGAATAAAGCCATCGCCATTTTTGCGCAGGTTCAGGCGGTTATTGGCTGGTTCAATGCTACGAATTGCCGCCATCACATACTCTGGGTTCTTGTCCAGGGCACAGGCCATCGCAAAAGCACCCACTAAATTAGAAAGCATTGGCACGCCCAATAGCTTGGTAAAGCCGGGATAGACCTGATCTTGCCAATGCAGATTAAAAGTGGTGCCCTGCATGGTGGCCTCAATCTCCGACATCCAGCAATCTAAGTGCCCCAGCTCTGGTTCTAAACCATACAGAAGCGTCCGGGCTTTGGGATACTCAGTGGCCATCTTTCTAGCACCAGGATTATCCCCATTACACACCAATAAACCCTCCGCAGGCAGGGCTTGCGGCAATTCGCACTTGGCTTTATAAATATTCTCAGCACCGCCAAATCGTTCTAAATGCATCACCCCAACGGCGGTCACTAGCCCGGCATCCGGCGGCGTGAGCCGACAGAGCTTGGCGATCGATCCAATTTGATAAGCGCCCATTTCTATAATGGCCAGCCGCTGTTGGCGTTTGAGATTTTCCCGAATTTGGCGGGTGATGCCCATTTCGGTGTTGATGCTGCCGGGAGTCCAAAAAGTGGGTTCGATCGCCTCTAGCAAGCTCCCTAAAATCGCCTTGGTACTGGTCTTACCGTAACTGCCAGTAATCCCAATCACGTAAGGATCGTAGTCCGCCAAAATTTCTTTGGCATCATTTAAAAAAGCCTGTTGTTTCTTTTCTTCGGATGGCCACAGAATGGCGTTAGCCACCATAATCCACAGAGGCGTGCTTTGAATCAAGGTCAAAGTCACTAACCATAAGATAGGCGCAGCACCCAAACCCAGGGCAACGATTAAGCCCAGAATAGCGATGACGAATGCCATATAGAGAGCGATCGATAGCTGATAAATGGCCGTCAATCGATCGGTCATATTCAGCTTGATTTTCCCCACCTTGCGCGGGTCGTCTTCCCGCCAAGCTACTGCAATCAATCCTACTCCCCCAACGATGCTAAATAGTAAGGTTGTGGGCATATCTGGAGCTGCCAGGCTAGCTACTGCAGTACCCAAAGCCATGATTGAACCACGGGTATCGAAAGACCTTTTTTCTAGCCACCAGTTGATGAAGCGACTGGAATTATATTCTTCCTGCTGGAAAAACTGCAAATAGCGTAGTGACCGCCGCACATAAAAAAGAATGACGCTAAGCGAGACGATCGCCAAAATAAGAAAGGAAAAAGACATGGGAGCAGCAAGTTATGGAGTTAAACAGCAGTGAGCACGGCATTTTGAGCAGTCAAAAACTGCTGTACGTAGTAAGCACAAAGGTGTGCCCCCTCGTTTTGATAGATAAAATGATCGCGGCGGGGCACCGTAATCAGCTGCGAATTGGGAAACAGTCGATGGTAACGGTGCGCCATTTCTACTGGAGTTTCGGTATCAGCTTCGCCCCACAGCAATAGTACTGGTGCTTTAATTTGCGGCACAATGTCTGTCACATCTTCATTGACTGTTTTCACCAATGTGCTGCGCAGTTGACCGGCATTCAGATAATCCCGCGAGCCATATTTTTGACTGTGCCAATTGAGCAAAGCTTGTTGGTTAATGGGCGAAATCTTGCAAGCGCCGCGCAGGGTTTTAATCCATTTACTACGCCAAGACTTTTGCCAAGTTTTTTTGCTCTGGAGACCGGCAGAATTAATCATAATGATCGATCGCACTCGATCAGGATACTTGTGCGCCAGCCGCATGGATATCCGTCCGCCCAGAGAATGACCTAGCAGATCAGTTTTGTCGATGCCTTGCTCATCCATATAGGCCACCACCCGATCGGCATATTGGGTCGTATCCCAACCTTCTGGTGGCGGCGGCTCAGACTTGCCAAACCCCGGTAAATCCAAGATATGAATTTTGGCCATATCAGCCAGCAGTTCCCCCATTGGTTGCAGGGCGCGAAGATTTTGCCCCCAGCCGTGCATCATCAGCAACGGGTAGCCATTATTGCCAAGTTGAATTGTGTTTAGTTGCGGTGCCGCCATGATCTGCTTTTTTTTGCGCTTGCTTCATCAAGCTAAATTATCATCGATCGAGTGCTTCGGATACTGATAAATATCTGAAAGATCCTCAAAAATTGATAGTTTTTTTAGTCAGCTGGGCATATTGAAGATCAGATGTGGATATAAAAATACATCTTTAATTAGAACGGCTTATACATATTTTTTAGAGAACCCTACATGGTTACGTCTAGCTGGCAATCCAATTCGCGCATCGCCACATCTATTGGTAGTTGGCTAGAATCTAAGTTGATAGAAAACACTACTGACCAAACATTGGTGTTGTTTCAGAGTCTTTTTATCGAAGGGACTGGACATCCTGACCCACTAGTGGCAGTGGCTGTAGAAGAATTGGCCTTGAGCAAGGAAAAAAGTGCCGAGCGCGAATTTTTACGAATTATTGATCAATCTTGTTACCAGTTGATTACCAGCTGGCTGTTGGCTGGTCATACCTCCTTAGTAAGCCAGCTCATAGATATTATTGTCAAAACAGAGAAGAGCCATGAACAAATCTATGCTAAGTTGCCCCGGCGATTAAATTATCTGTGGAAGCTCTATGCCAAAAGCGAATATTTTCAGCGACTAAGTAAGCTCCATAGTATTGTGACCCGCCGATCGACCGACTCCAATGCGCAGCAAGTTATCGGCACTTTAATAGACCGCTACCCATTTCTGTACGAGTCTAATTTGCTAGCGGAAGATGTTCCTAAAGATTATTTAGAATTAATCCAAAAAATCAAAAGACGCTCGCAGCGCGATTATGAATTCCGATTTTCTCAATACATCACCTATCAAATTCGGAAAGCGCGACTAAAACAACACCCCGATTCTCAAAAAACTATTGTGCCGGTGGCCAACCCAACCCTGCTCAAAAGTCGAGATTTTGGGATTTCTTTGCAGTCTTTTGTGGGGCAGCCGGAGGATGGAGAAAATTATCGAGACAGTGCTTGTGCCTTTCTGTTGTTGATGCAACAACCAATGACTTTTGCGGAGTTCAAAGAAAATTTATATACCTATCTCAGTAAAGATTTGAACACTTCAGTATATGCCCAGCATAGTTTTAAGAATCGTCTAAAAAAACAATTGCGCGATGTCCTGCCAGAAAACCACACCAAGCCTTTAGATGAGTTATCCCAGGTACGCACCTATACTCAACTATTAAACTTTTTGGTAATTGATAGTGCCGAGCGACCAAACCATGTAGTGCTTATTGATTTGGTGTCTAATTTGGGTTCGGCGGCTACAGTGGGTCTGCTGCTCAAGATTATTTTCATCTGTCCTAAGGCCCAAACTTCTCTTAATCACCGCTTGTCGATCCTTTTCAATCATTACTACCATACCAATCGTGATCAGGTGCCCTGGCTAATTAAATTTTTAGAAAATTGGCAAGCAGCTAGTAGCATCCATTTTGGGAAGGTCGATTCTTCTTTGCTGAAGCAAATTATGGGTAATTAGCTAGATATTACTGGGTAATGTGGTATGAAAATGGCGGTAGTCAATATGTCGATCGCCATTAGCTTGTGGTACGACAATATCAACAAAGCGATGATTGTAAATAATTTCGTGGTTGGCATAGTTGTGACGGGCACTAATGTTGTAATAAACCGCTTCATCAATACCGGTAATCGAAGCCTGGACTTGGGCATTGAGCTGCGCTAAAGACTCCGGGGTATGGCCATAAAGAGGACTATCTGGATCGATCGAATGCATCGGTGTCCAAGTCAGACTAAGAGCCGGGGTGCGATTACGCATCATCTTGAGTTCGTGAAAACGCCGCATAAAATGCCCTTCTTGGGTAATTTCGTCTACCAATAAATAAACTTGAAGCTGGGCTTCGATGATCATATTTTGCCGTTCGTTGGCAATCCGAAACATCAAAGTGGGCACCCCGTTATATTGAGTGATCACCGCTTCATGGCTAAAAATAACGCGAGCTTGGGGGCGAGAAAACCGGGCAAAAGCTAGCCCGGTGACAACAGCGATCAGCAACAAACTAATAATCGCTTCTGCTGTTACTACGCAATTGGCATAAAAAGTAATCGGATGTACTGCGCCATAGCCGATCGATCCCAGGGTTTGGACACTAAAAAAGAAAGCATCTCCAAAATTACCCGTCCTTGCCCCTTCTAAGCAATTACCGCCAGCCAGATAAGCCAGTGCAAAAAGAGAGTTAATGACCAGGTAGACCACCGTCACAATGCCAGCAAAGCCCACCCAGGGAATCGTCAACAACAGATGATAGGGATCGCGCCAATAGGTATACCAAGCACCCATGTTGGGAATATGAAATTTCCCATCGCGGCTCTGGATTTGGATGAGTTGCTGTCGGCGAAAACGTCCTCGCTGGGATGTTTTGTCATTGCTCATGTTTCACCAACTACTCTAAACAACGAATTGCTTCCAATAGACCCCGCGCCTTGTTCAGGGTTTCTTCATATTCTTTTTCTGGATCAGAATCAGCTACTAAGCCAGCACCGGCTTGGACAAAGACTTCATGGTGTAAGTTATCCTCTTGGGGTCGTACTACCATCGTCCGCAGGGTAATGGCGGTATTGAGTTGACCTTCAAAATCATAAGAACCATAAACCCCGGCGTAAGGATCCCGCCGACAGCCTTCTAGCTCG
>JAGVCD010000193.1 GCA_020059425.1 Chamaesiphon sp.
GTGTAGTGGGATAACACAGTTCTTATACAGCATGGATTCTAGGATTTTGGTGTAATTGAGGTCTACGAGGGCTTGAACGAGAAAATAAGGCTTCTAGCCGTTTCTGGAGTAGCTGGATGAATCGCTCAATTCCTGTATCTCTCTCTCAGCAACCTTTTTTAGATCCCATGCTGCGGAACCAGTCCCCAAATTTTAAAGAGTTCATAACCCAAAAGATCTCCAAACCAACATCAACGCTAAAATTAAGATCCCATAGTTCATTAGTTTCTCCATGCTACCTCGCGAAGACCTACTCAAATCCGTCGAAAACCGTGAAACCGTAGCACGGGTCATTGACCTAGCTGAACAAGCTATCAAAAACTGGGAAATGGTAGTGAGCGATTTTCTCTCTCCCCCCGAACTAATGGAAGTTCAGACACTTTTTAGCCGCCTCACCGAAGTACAGCTCTTTGCAGCTGGAGGCTATCCCCAAGCCGAACGACAACGGGTCGGCATTTGTCGATCGGAACTCCCCCTCGATGAAACCGCTGTGCCCTTAATGGCTATTAAAATTGCGGGGAATTTTTTGTTCGACTCCGCCACTCACCGCGACTTTTTGGGAGCCATGCTCGGTTCTGGGATTGTTCGCGAAAAAACTGGTGACTTGATTGTAGTGGGAGAACAAGGTGCTCAAGCGATAATCGTGCCGGAGCTATTGGAATATCTACAAGCAGCTTTAACCCAAGTCCGATCGGTGCCCGTTACTATTCAGCCGATCGCACTAAGTGAACTTCGCATCAGAGAAACGAAAAAGAAGGAAATGACCACCACCGAAGCCTCATTGCGGTTGGATGCGATCGCCTCGGCTGGTTTTGGGATGTCCCGCAGCAAAATGGTGGATTTTGTCTCCAGCGGCGATGTGCGAGTGAACTGGAAAGACATTACCCAGCCAGCCCACCAATTAAAGGCCGGTGATATGGTGGCGGTGCGCGGCAAGGGCAGATTAGAAATCGGTGAAATAGCAGTCACTAAAAAAGAACGATATCGGATCAACCTGACTCGTTATGTATAGAACTGAGTAGAACCCAAAATTATTGCAGCCTATCAAAATTCATATCGCTGCATCCGCCAGATTGCGATCGCTAGAAACAAGACAGTCATAATTAAGGTGCTAACCATTGCAAACCAAGCTGTAGGAGGGAACTGACCAATCATGGTCTCATGAGAATTATGTTGCAATGCCCAAACACTATAGGGTTCAATCCAGCATGGTGCAACTTTAGAAGATGACATCTCCTGTATTTTTGAGGTACATATTGTGATCATCATCTGGAATGGTCAATACTGCACGATCGATATCAACGAGTCAGAAACTATTGCTCGAACCGAAACCAAGCAAAAATTTTAACACCCAACCCTCTTTTCTACCCACCCACAGAAGAGTCAAGAAACGAGGGAGGGCAAGACTCACGATATTATTTTGTCCGATCTAATAGCCGCGCCAAATACCCACTAAAGTACCTTGCAATTCCACCTGCTCCGCTGGGGCTTCGATCGGCAGATATTTAGCATTAGCTGGCTTCAGCGTTACCTGACTACCTTTAATGTGATAGTGCTTCAGCGTGGTGCCTTGACCATCCACCCTAGCCGCTACGATCGTACCGTTTTTCACATATTCAACATTTTTGACCGGCTGCATAATCACCATATCACCCTCAGTAATCATGTCTTCAATCATGCTGTCGCCAGTAACCCGCAGGGCAAAATGATCTGCTCCCTGAAAAAATCCCTGAATATCTAGTCTTTCCACTTCATCTAGATAAGGATCTACTAAGCCACCAGCAGCGATCGCACCCAGTACCGGAATACCACTAGTACTATTTTTCAAAATTTGGATGGTACGAGCTTGACCCTCTGCCCATTGAATATAGCCTTTGTTACGTAAATGTTCTAAA
Organism: Chamaesiphon sp.; assembly: GCA_020059425.1. Next base: position 1,935 of record JAGVCD010000193.1, read on the forward strand.
CGGCTTTGGATGGGAGCGGGAGACTTCAAACCCATCGCCATCATCATTTGTCGAATGGAGGGAGCGTGTTGCTGATCGCGAATATAGCCGACTAACCAGTCGTATAGTTCTTGTTGAGCTTTTGTTAAATTGGGATTCAGTACCATGAGCTTTTCCTGATAGGAGATTGAGTTAGAATCAAAAATTTCTAACCACAGTGGATGGAATTGACGCGCTCACGAGATTGCAAAAGAGTTACTTCTGTCTCACCAAAATTCTTTTAATTGGAATATAGATCTACTATAGATCCTAAGTACTATTAAGATCAACTACTTTTTAGTACAAAGTATTTACTAATTCAGATTTTAGCTAGTAAGACAAGCCCAACAGTGCTACCAATAAAGCTTTTTGGGCATGGAGCCGATTCTCAGCCTGGTCCCACACCAACGATCGATCGCCTTCTAATACTTCTGCCGTGATTTCTTCTTCGCGGTGGGCGGGTAAACAATGCAAGACAATCGCTTGCGGATCTGCCCAGCTCGTTAAAGCGGCATTGACTTGATAGGGCATAAAGACTGGAATGCGGCTGGTGGCCTCATCTTCTTGCCCCATACTGGCCCAGACATCGGTGTAAACCACGTTCGCGCCGCGCACAGCGGTTTCTGGGTCGGTGGTTACGGTGATTTTGGACTTAGTTTGGGTGGCGATCTGTTGAGCCTGTGACACCATTTGAGGATCTGGCAAAAAATTACTCGGTGCGGCAATGGCTACATCCATTCCCACCAATGCACCGCCCAGCAGCAAAGAATGTGCCATATTGTTGCCATCACCGCAATAGGTGAGCTTCAATCCGGCTAGCTGCCCAAATTTTTCCTGAATAGTTTGCAGATCAGCTAAGACTTGGCAGGGATGTTCTAAATCTGTCAGAGCATTAATAATTGGCATTTTGGCATATTCGGCAAATACTTCCAGATCCTGTTGAGCGAAGGTGCGGATGGCCAAGATATCGAGATAACGATCGAGTACCCGAGCTGTGTCCTGTAAAGGTTCGCCTCGGCCA
>JAGVCD010000280.1 GCA_020059425.1 Chamaesiphon sp.
GCGGTGACATACTCAGCCGCACCACCAACAAGAGGCAATAAAATCACCCCCGTAAAGAGTGGTGTTAGGCCCAAACCTTTGGTGGCTTCTTCTACTACCCCTACAAAAATCTCCGATTCGTAGGCTACAGCAATTGTTGAAGCAAAAAGTACCCCTAGCCATAGCCATAAGTTGGGTTTGCCATGGGCGGTAGTTTCTTCTTGATGTTCTACCAAACCCACGTCGTAGAGATAACTGTGAGTTTTGAGCGAAAAAACTAGAGTCAAAATGTAAACTACGATCAAAATCACGGCCACCGTCAGGGAAAGTTGCTCGATTCTGACCGGATCTGGTTTGCTAGAAGTTAGAGCCGCCAGAGTGGGAAGTAGAATCGCAATCACGGCTAAAGTCATAGAAGACCCATTTACCCGAGCGACGATCGGCTTAAATTCTTGTTCTTTATAGCGCAGTCCGCCCAAAAACATCGATAGACCCATCGCTAACAACAGATTGCTAATAATGGTGCCGGTAATGCTGGCTTTGACAATATCGATCAGCCCAGCTTTCAGAGCCACCAAGCTAATAATCAATTCGGTGGCATTACCAAAAACGGCGTTCAGCAAACCACCAATCGCTGGACCAGTGACGATCGCTACTTCTTCGGTGGCAGTACTAAGCCAAATCGCGATCGGCACAATAGCCAAGGCGGAGGTGACAAAAACTGTCATGGTTCCCCAGTGCAGGTTTTCGGCAGCGATCGAGATCGGGATAAAAACCAATAAAACGATCGATAATATTTTTTTGATGGACATCGTAAGCATTCCAAAACTGATTCGATCCTATTATGTATTCGCGATACATTGAGAAAAATCAGGAGTAAATTCAGGACAATGTCAGAACTAAACACCTTTTCGGTAGATTACTACCGAGCGCGTACCCGGTTTCGTCAAGCTGCTCACAATCTGGTTTGGCACTTAGAGTCCCACCCCGTTTATCAAGATTTGACTATGGATGTGGCCTGCTCTCTTGGTGCATCACACCAACCAACAATAATCATCTCTAGTGGTTTGCATGGCGCGGAAGGCTTTTTTGGTTCGGCAGCACAGTTAGCCCTGATGGCGAATCCTTTATCTACAGCAGTACGTTGGGTATTCATTCATGCCCTGAACCCCTATGGCTTTGCCCATGTCCGCCGCTGCAATGAAGACAACATCGATCTAAATCGCAATTTTTTGCTCCCTGGGGAATCCTACAGTGGCAGTCCGCCGGAGTACTCAAAAATTGATGCTTGGCTGAATCCCGCGCATCCCCGCTCTGGGTTCGATCCATTTTGGTGGCAAGCGATCAGCAGCGTCCTGCGTCGAGGGATGAAACCAATGCAACAGGCGATCAGCGAAGGTCAATACGAATTCCCCCAAGGCTTGATGTTCGGGGGGAAAGCCCCCAGTCGTACCATGCTCATTTTGCAAGAAAATCTGCCGCGCTGGGTGGGCGATGCGACCCAAATCATCCATCTAGATTGGCATACTGGTTTGGGCAAGTCGGGTACCTATCAATTGTTGATGGACACTGCCATTTCAGACTTCCACCTCCAAAAATTGCAGCAATATTTGGGCAGTCAGTCGATCGTTAGCAATCCAATCGATAAAGCCTATACGCCCCGAGGCAGTATCGGCAAATGGTTTCAACAGCAACTCTTTGGTCGATTTTATACCTATTTCTGTGCGGAGTTTGGCACTTATCCAGCACTGCAAGTTTTGAGTGGTTTGCGGCGGGAAAACCAAGCCCATCACTGGCCTCATCCCAACGAGACAGATTTCAGTCCAGCCTCCAAATCATATTTTGAGGAGTTATTCTGTCCACAATCGCCAGTCTGGCGACAACAGGTCATTCAAAGTGCTCAAAAGATTGTAGCGCAATCAGTCCAAACTCTTAATGCGCCTTGGCCGACAGGAATTAATATGAATTAAAACTACCCCAGCCGACCAGAATTTTCCAACCGATCGATATTTACGATAGAACAACATAAGAAAAAAGAGTTTTACCTTAACAAAACAGCCAAAGCCATGTAAGTTTGAAATGTCATCATTAGTTGCTTAAGAGAAGTCCTATGGTTCGTACAGCTTCCACAATGTTGCCTTTAGGGGTGGCTGCTCCAGATTTTAATTTGCCTGACGTGGTGAGTGGCCAAAATATCTCCCTCGCTAGCTTTGCTAATAAGAAGGGGCTACTGGTGATGTTTATTTCTGTTCATTGCCCATTTGTAAAACACATTCAAGCCGAATTAGCCTTACTCGGCCACAACTATCAGGATCAAGGTTTAGGCATTGTAGCCATCAGCTCTAATGATGCCGAAAAGTACCCTGATGATGCCCCCGATAGCTTAAAAGCCATGGCGGAGTCTGCGGATATTTCTTATCCAATTTGTTATGACGCAGATCAATCGATCGCTAAGGTTTATTCAGCAGCCTGTACTCCCGACTTCTTTTTGTTTGATAAAAATCTTCAGCTGGCCTATCGCGGTCAATTAGATGACAGTCGGCCCTCTAATGGCAAACCAGTCACCGGCCAAGATCTGCGCGCTGCCATTAGCTTGGTACTAGCCGGAGAGAGCGTTGATACCAATCAACGCCCTAGTATTGGTTGCAATATCAAATGGATTCCTGGTAACGAACCAGAATATTTCACAGGTGTCCGGGCAGAAGAAGATTAGATATTCATGAATTTGGCATGAATTCTATAGGTAATATCACCTACAACCCTTGATAATTCTAGAAAAAGTTATCAAATTAACAGCCAAATCAATGAAGACGTAATATGATTGGGGGAGGTACTGAAGGTATGGAAACTAAAAGTATCAGATTTCACACAAACTTTTGGTAATTAGACCATGAATCACATTCCAACTTCCATTCCAGTCTCTAAGAACTCTGCCACTTGGGGCGGTCTGCGCCAAGCCATCAGTAACACTCCTGGATTTCAATATTGGCGTAGCAGTGATTTAGGTAATGAATCTAAGGACTTGGATGCTCTAGTACAGATTTATTTACGTGAAACTCTAGAAACTTTGGCTTATTAGCACCAATTGCTGACAATCGTTTTGCAAGCAAAAAAATCAGGTAAAGCAAGTTGCTTTACCTGATTTTTTGTAGACAGTTGACGTAAAAATGCATCTTGAAGCTACCTAATTGGTGTACGACTACCAATAGCTTCAGCTTTTATTAAAGTAGATGTCCATGATTTCAATTTCAAGAACAGGCTTTTGTCATCGGGTTCCTTTTCTTGTTCTAAAGAATTCC
>JAGVCD010000300.1 GCA_020059425.1 Chamaesiphon sp.
CTAAAACGGACGACTGGACGGTCGTTTGCTGCTTGTGGAGGCTTAGGGAATACCCCGCCTGTGAAGCAAGAAGTCTCATTTGTGAATTTGAGAAGCCCCCGCCAGACCGCCTAAGCGGTTGGCGGTGGGAGTACGTCACCCTAGATACGATGCAAAATACTGCGGTGTACTGGTAGACTTCTCTTCAGGGTGGCGATTTCGCGTTCTGTCTGAACTGGTAGCGGGTTTTCGGGCAGCCAGTCGTTGTTCTGAAGTTGAAATGCGGGATTTTCGGCAAAGCGATCGACCATTTCTTGAGCTACCCACTCCAAATCAGATTGCAGAAAAATTTCGGTACCCAAAGATATATTTTCAGCTAAAACACTAACTAATTCAGGTTGCACCATCCGGCGTTTGGCATGACGGGTTTTAAAACAGGGATCTGGATATTGAATGCTGATTCGTTGACAAACCCCCGTTGGCAGAGAAGTTAAAAGACTGGCCAGCGAAATATTGATATTGGCAAAGACATAATGCAAGTTGGACAGTTGTCGATCGTCTCGAATCCTGTTCGCTTCCGTAACCAACGGCTCCCGAATTTCGATCCCCAAATAATTCCATTCTGGCTGAACTTCAGCCATTTTCAAGACAAACCTACCCCAAGCACAGCCAATATCAATATGCAATGGTAGTTCTGGCCTAGCATAAATCTGTACCCAATCTGGCCAGACAATCGGCTGTTGATATTTAATTCCCAAAGGGTTAACGTGTTGACGGACTTTGATTCTGGCCAATGTACAGGCTTCCGATATGGGATGAGGATAAGTAAGGTTATTCTACCTGCTCTAGCTAAAATGCTGGTGAATAAGTCCATCAAATTTTAAATTCGCATTATCCTAAAATTAATGTCCGTAACCTGTATGCTACTTCTATATATTTTTTTTTAATTTCATAGATTTTTCATAAGTACGCCGATGAATCCGCAAGTCGTCCTCACCATCACCTCTGGTTCCTTAACCGGCACTCAGCATATTTTTAATACTCCTGGTATTTATCCGATCGGGAGAGAATCCGCCTGTCATATCTCCTTCCCCGATACGGAGGAATACTGCAACATTTCCCGCCATCATTGCGATCTCCAGATTATGCAACTGGATCCACCAATACTCAAGGTTATGGATTACAACAGTACCCATGGCACTTTTATCAATGGCCATAAAGTTACCACCCCCACTGAGTTATTAGCTAATCAAGTTCTCAGTATTGGCAATACCTCGATTTCCGTGGCCACAGGAGCGGTAATTGTAGCCAGCAAGCAAACAACTCTCACTCTTCCCTCTCCAGGTTTCAGATCCGGTTCAAAATCAGACGTACTATCCAAAATCAAGGTCAAAATCCTGGCAGTTCTTAGTAGATTTCTCGAAATATATCCGGCAGATGTTGAAGAAAAAGCTCTCGTCATCCCAGTAGAATCAGAACCAGCTAAAATACTCCAGCTCCCCGATTATCAACGGTTGGCACTATTAGGACAGGGTGCTACCAGCGAAGTTTACCTAGCACTGCACCAAGAATCGGGAAAAAAAGTAGCCCTCAAAACTTTGCAACCCTCGATCGCCAAACAAGCAGACGCAGTGCAAAAATTTATTCGCGAAACCGAATATACCAAAGCCCTTGAGCATCCCCACATCGTAAAATTATTAGATTTTAACTATGCACCAGAAGCTTTGTTCTATACTACCGAATACTATGAGGGCGGCAGCTTATTTGGTCTGATGAAACAATTAGGTGGTAAGCTTCCCGCCGTTTTGGCCAAGTCCATCATTCTCCAAATTCTCGATGGGTTAGAGTATATCCATCAGATAGAGGTGTCTTATATTAAGCTAGCTGGTGGTGGCTTTGGCAAAGCCTGTGGTCTAGTGCATCGTAGTCTGAAACCAGAGAATATTTTACTCACTACACATCAAGGTCAAATAGTCGCCAAAATTAGTGATTTTGCTCTGGCTCAAGCCTTAAACCTTACGAATATCAACACTCAAGCTATCCCAGAGGGTAGTTTTGCGGGCACTCCACATTATATGCCCCGTGCCCAGGCGGTCAATTTCCACACGGCGCAGCCCGCTGTTGATATCTGGGCAGCAGCAGCTTGTCTATACGAAATGCTCACTGGCTATACGCCCCGTGATTTTGATGCTAAAGGTGCTCTAGATCCAGTGACTGTAATCATGGAACAGCCCGCCATTCCGATCGGCGATCGAGTGAGTTATTTGCCAACATCTTTGATGACAGTGATCGATCGAGCTTTATATGAAGAACCTGACCATAAAACTCACTACCAAACTGCGATCGACTTTAAAACCGAACTGCTTAAAGCTTGGTAATTGATTAGGTAAACTACGTGTATAACTGGTCAAATTTAGTTCATAATAGAGCTAATGTTTTACCGGCTTGATCTATGGCCTCTCAGCCTACTAATCCCAAACAGCCTGCTCCGGCTGCGCAGAAAACCGGTGGTGTTCAACTGCCTCAGTTTCACCTGCAGTCATCTCAGGCATTACAGTACAA
>JAGVCD010000064.1 GCA_020059425.1 Chamaesiphon sp.
ATCTTGCTGTAGGTAGTAACCATCAGCGGCCTGCAGATTAATTAATCTTTGCTGACCTTGGCCAGCAGCTAATTCGGCTGTGCCTAACCAAAATTCTTGACTGGTTGCTGGAAATGGCCGCAGGGCATGAGGAGCAATGGCGGCTACCGACTCTGTTCTGCCACAAAAAGCCAGGGTTTGTAGTCGTGGTATCAGTAAGTCACTGCTCTGTGGTAGTCGATCGATCAAAGCGAGCAATCTTGGCAAATCACCAGTTTCACCTAAAGCCCGCAAGTAGTAAGTTCTGATGGGCGACTGGTCGCGTTCTAGTTCGATCGGACTCAGCTGGCCATCAACCCAAGTTAGATATTCTGCCCACCGATTAGTAATTCGATAACCAAGGGCGATCGCATTGCGAGGCATCATTCGTCGGTCTGTTTGGTAACGGCTCAGGATAGCTTCGGCAGAGCTAACTTCGCCCTGTTGCCATAAAGCCAGACCACGCAAGATTTGGGGATAGATCCACATGCCATCCGTAGGCATCAGCCAGCGCATTCTGGCGGCATGACGACTGGCCTGCTCAAATTGAGCATTGACGACCAGAGTATTCAAACGGCGCGTTAGCAAGATTGGCCACAGAATTAGCAACAGCCACAGCCCCAGACCAACCACCAAAGCGTATTTGGGTGCAAAATACCAGCAAAGGCCAATGATGATAGGCAGTCCGATCGCACTAACTCGGATACTTTTCAGCGTGGGAGATTTATGAAAAGCAATCACCAAGCAATAAAAAATGATGATTTGCAAGATGACAGTATTGGTAAAGCTCATCGATCGAATGTCCTCTCCAGAGCAGGTGTCACTAATTAACTAAATTACCCAACTTCTATCCTAACCTTTCCCTAAAAGTGGCCAATCTTTCCATAGCTGGCGGAACTCAGCGAGCGAGCGGGGTGCTGTTGGAGGCTGCGGCAACTGGGGTGCTAAATCCTGCCACATTTCCCAGAGCAGGGGCATACCCAATTCAAATTCTGGCATGGTTTTTAAGCGATCGAACACCTCTAATGTTTCACCTTCAATTAGTAAACGACCCTCGTCCATGACCAATACCCAGTCCGCCCATTGATACACAAAATCTAAATCGTGGGTGGCAATTAACAAAGTCGTGCCGCGTTTGGCGATCGACTCCAACTCGACTAGTAAGTTCCGCGTTTGAATCGGATCGAGGTAAGCCGTTGGTTCATCCAGCAATAACAATTCTGGCTGCAAAACCATCACCCCGGCAATACTCACTCGTTTCTTTTGCCCTAAACTAAGATGCTGAAGCGGAGTCATGGCTAAAGCTTCTAACTTAAAATCTGCTAGCGTCTGTGTAACTTTGTTGGCTACTTCCGCATCCGGCAAACCCTGATTGCATAACCCATAAGAAATATCGGCTGCCACCGTCGGAGCGACCAGTTGCTGTTCGGGATCTTGAAATACCAAACCCACCCGTTGCCGCCAGCGATTAAGAGCCTGCCGATCGAACGTTAACGGCGTTTTGTCTAATACAATCACGCCACGTTGGGGCTGACATAAACCATCGGCCAACAAAAAGAGCGTCGATTTGCCACAACCATTCTGACCAATCAAAGCCGTATTTTTGCCGGTCGGTAGCCGAAAACTTAAGCCATTAATCGTTGGCGACTCGGCCATTGGGTAGCTGTAATAGACATCCTGAAATTCCAACAAATACTCAGACATAGCTGCGGTAGCAAATTTCCCCAATAACTAATAACAAGCAGCCGCCGATCGCCTCCCCACCATAACGGTGCGAGTATTGATAAGTATCAGGCTGCCAGAAACGAAATTCTTGTTGAAATCCCCGCGCCGTGATTCCCAAAGTCATTTGTTGATAGCGAATTACCGTGCGTTGCAGCAATTGCCGCACGAGTAACCCCAAGCTATTCATCCGTAACTTGTTAGTACGATATCCACCCCGAGCTACTTGGGCCGTGACAATTGTTTGAGCCGTATCTGCCAACAAAAAAATACAACGATAAATCAACAATGATAGCTCAATCAAAATTGGTGGACAGCGCAATTTTTGGCAAATCGTCGCCAGATCAATCATCGGAATCGTAAGCACAACAAAAAACAGGGCAGAGATACTAGCCAAGGAACGACTAAAAGTCTCCATTGCTCGGACTAAGCCGAGCTGACTGAGGTATACATTTCCACCCCAAACAGTCATTTGCCACCAAACATCTGGCTGGATTGTTGGTGAAATGGTACCGGTACCGACATATTCAAGGACTAAAGCTGGCAGACTAGTGCCAAAAAATATCAGCACACCCCCGATCATCGATCGATAGACAGCCCCAGGAATACCGGCATAGAACACAATCCAAACACTCATCCAGCCAAAAATAGCTAGCTGTATCGGATAGTGGGACATCAAAGCCAGCAATAACATCCCAATGGCAAACCAAAGCTTTTGGCTAGGGGGTAAATGGCGTAGCCGATTACTATAGGCCAAAGTGTCGAACTGAACATTCACGAATCGGTATCCTTCATCTGGGGATCGACCACTTGATGGGCATCAATACTAGCACGCCGTTTTTCATTACGACCCTTATACAAGCCTAAAATATAACCAGTTATCCCTGCTCCGATCGCGGCTTGGGTGGCAAACAAAAAAGTTTCTATTTCACCGCCAGATGGTTTTAGGACTGGTTCCATCCAAGGTTTATAGTCAGGTTTAACCTCCTCGATCGCTGTGATATTAATACTATCCGTCGCCTTAAATTCTTTTCCCTGGAAGATTAAAACCGGCACAAAAGATAAAGCAACAGCTATTCCTAATATCCAAATATTATTAGTTGATTTTTGCATTTAAGTTTTTCTCCTGCTGAAATATTTTTAATACTTTCAGTTCTTCTTGACCATAGTCTTGGAGCCAGTTCCAT
>JAGVCD010000427.1 GCA_020059425.1 Chamaesiphon sp.
CCACAAATCTACATTTCGACCAGTGAAGAGATGATGACTCCGCAGCAACAGGATGATTTCTTGAGCTTGCCCCAGTTGCGGTGCCAGTAGTCCGATCGATCGATGCTGACTCAGTGCTTGGCTCACTTGCTCCACCAAAGTATTTTCTTGCTGACGGCGATGGGGCTGACGAGCTGTGCCGTAGCTACCTTCAATAATTAATACATCTGGTCGATGCACCCGCATATCGGTCAAAGACAAGCCTTCGGCAAACCGCGAATTGGATAGAAAAAAGTCGCCGGTATACAGCAAGCTATAACTGCGTTCAGTACCTTGATAGGTAAACAAAATGGCCGCTGCGCCGGGGAGATGGCCAGCGGGCATAATCTCAGCAGTTAAACCCTCTTGAAGTTCGATCGGACAGTTCCAGGGCAACGCTTGGCAACAGTCGGTTGGTAATAATTCGGCGGTTACTTCGCTAGCATAAATGGGGATGTGGGGAAAATCAGTATGCAAAGCTGGTAAGCCCCGAGCATGATCGGGATGGGCATGGCTGCACCACACTAACGATAAATCTGTAGATAATAGGGCAGAACTGCCCGCCAGACCACAATCCAGCAAAATCTGGTACGGCCCCATTTTAATTAACAAACATACGCCTTCGTCACCATGACCGGCAGCAAAGGCGAAACAAGATAAATCTTCGTAGTTAGCAGGCAGTGAACTTCTCAAACAAAAATAAGCTGTTTAATGGGCGGAACCATTACCATGATAATTGTCTGAATTATAAAAACCATTGCGGGTGCCAAAAAATAGGCAGCTGAGGCCGAAGGCGATCGAGAGAATCGGCAGAATTACTTTGATATCCATAAACAGACCTAAACTTCAATATTCACTTCTTAATATAACCGAAGGCTTACGATACCAAAGTTTTCCCTTAAACAATGTTTAATCTTTCAGTTATTTCAAAAACATAATACAAATTATTGCTGGCAACGTTGAATAAAAATGAGAAATCCGTTAAGTTATGTGTAGAGCTGGTACTAGCGTAAGTTCCTCACAACGTCATTCCGGCTTTTTATTCTTACTGGCAAGATAAATATTCACGAAAAAATAACCAGATTTTCTAAAATAATTTTTTCGCTTACTTGCCCTAGTCTTTAATAAAAAATTAGTCGGACGCTTTGCCCAATAACAAAACATCTACCAATTACATCAATTAATTATGACTGGCATTCAAGCAACCTTTACCGCTACTGCTCAAGCCTTCCACGTCGAAGGATATGAGAAAATTGACTTCAGCTTACTTTACGTAAAAGGTGCTTTTCAGCCCGAAAATCCAGAGATTGCCACCAACTACCAACAATTTGGTCGTTGCCTAATGGTGGTAGATGCCACTGTATATGGACTGTATGGCCATCAAATGCAGGATTATTTCAAGCATTATGATATCGATTTGACAGTTTTTCCGGTCACCATTAAAGAGACTGACAAGACTCTCCAGACTGTTGAAAGTATCATTGATGCTTTTGTGGACTTTGGACTAGTTCGCAAGGAGCCAGTTTTAGTAGTTGGCGGCGGCTTGACAACTGATGTTGCTGGTTTTGCTTGTTCTTCTTATCGCCGCCGCACCAACTATATTCGAGTGCCAACGACTTTGATTGGTCTAATTGATGCCAGCGTAGCAATCAAGGTGGCCGTTAATCATGGCAAGCTCAAAAATCGTCTGGGGGCTTACCATGCTTCTCAAAAAGTTATTTTAGACTTTTCTTTTCTAAAGACTCTGCCGATCGATCAAATCCGTAATGGCATGGCCGAGTTGATTAAGATTGCGGTAGTGGGCAACAAAGAAATATTTCAATTATTAGAGAATTATGGCGAGGCATTATTGCATAGCCACTTTGGCTATTTAAATGGCACTGCTGAACTACAAGAAGTGGCGCACCGCCTAACTTATAACGCGATTCAGTCAATGTTGGCCTTGGAAGTGCCCAACCTCCATGAACTAGATTTGGATCGGGTGATTGCTTACGGCCATACCTGGAGTCCAACCCTAGAACTGACCCCCGAAATCCCGATGTTTCATGGCCATAGTGTCAGCATCGATATGGCTTTTTCAGCCACTGTTGCTCAACTGCGCAAATATATTACAGTAGCCGATCGCGATCGCATTATTGGATTGATGAGTCGGTTGGGTCTGGCGATCGATAGCCCTTATCTCACCCCTGAATTACTGTGGAAAGCCACTACCTCTATTAGTCGAACTCGCGATGGCTTGCAACGAGCGGCTGCGCCTTGCCCAATCGGAGATTGCTTTTTCATGAATGATTTGACACGTACTGAATTAGATCAGGCGCTGGCTGTGCATCATGATATTTGTCAAGTCTATCCGCGCAAAGGTGATGGCCAGGATATGTACACCTCCGGAAAAGATGGTAGTCCTGTCGCTGTTGGGGTATAGATATGAGACCGGTTACCCCTGTGGGGATTCTGGCTGCCCAGCTGGAGTCCCTAGTTCAGAAAATGGAAACGATGCCTGCGATCGATCCCACTTTTCGAGCTGAACTGCAACAAACCTATCAACTAGCCAATGGTCTTGATCCTTATCTTGATCGTTGTACTACCCCAGAATCCCCGGCTTTAGCAGCTTTAGTCCAACGCACCCAAGCGGAGGATTGGAGCAAAAGATTTTCTGACGGTGAGACAGTGCGCCAGTTAGAGCAAGAAATGCTCTCTGGTCATGTGGAAGGCCAAGCTTTGAAGTTCTTAGTCCGCCTTACCAAAGCGCGGCGAGCCTTAGAAATCGGCATGTTTACGGGTTATTCAGCGCTGGCCATGGCCGAGGCATTACCCGCCGACGGTATCGTAGTGGCCTGTGAAGTGGATGCTTACGTGGCCGAATTTGCCCAACAGTGTTTTAAAGAGTCTGCTGCTGGCAGCAAAATTTCGGTGCGGGTGGCTCCAGCCTTGGAAACGATGCAGCAATTGGCCGCTCAAGGTGAAGTTTTCGACCTGGTTTTCATCGATGCCGATAAAGCCGGGTATCTAGATTACTTGAACCTACTCCTCACTACCGGGCTATTGGCGACCGGGGGTTTGATTTGTGTGGACAATACCTTAATGCAAGGGCAACCTTACTTATCAGATATTTCCACTCCTAATGGGATGGCGATCGCTAAGTTTAACCAAGCAGTGGCTGAAGACGATCGAGTGGAGCAAGTCTTACTACCACTACGAGACGGGCTAACTTTGGTGCGGCGGGTGGACGGGTAATCTATGATTGAAACAGTTGTGGCCAGGCCATCTGATTCAGTGAACCCAGCAGCGGGGTTAACAACTAAAGTTAAGACAGTATTAAAAACAGTGGCCACCCTGCTACTGTTGCTATTAGTGATGCCCCTGAATCTTGTCTGGACAGCGATCGCTTTACTGCGAGTCGCTATCCTTCAGCCTTTCCAATCCCGACCGATAGCTGATCATCCTCAAACCATCTTGATCAGTGGCGGCAAGATGACCAAGGCTCTCCAACTAGCTAGGTCGTTTCATCGAGCTGGTCATCGGGTAATTTTGCTCGAAACCCACAAGTATTGGTTGACGGGTCATCGTTATTCCAGGGCTATTGATCGATTTTATACTGTCCCTAATCCGCAAAATGCGGAATATCCCCAAGCATTACTATCGATCGTCCAACAGGAAAAAGTTGATGTATACGTGCCGGTTTGTAGTCCGGTGGCTAGCTATTATGATGCGGCAGTGCAAGAGTTACTGGCTGGACAATGTACAGTGATGCATGTTGACTTAGAGATGCTAGAACGCCTAGATGATAAATATGAATTTGCCACTGCCGCTCAAGTACTAGGATTGCCAGTCCCCAAATCTTACAAAATCACCAATCCTCAGCAAGTCATTGATTTTGATTTTAGTGATGCCCAGCGGCCATATATTATCAAAAGTATTCCTTACGACTCAGTGCGGCGCTTAGATCTAACGAAGTTACCCTGCGCGACTCCCGCTGCAACTGCCGCTTTCGTAAGATCTTTGCCCATCTCCGAGCGCAAACCTTGGATTATGCAAGAATATATTCCGGGGCAAGAATATTGCACCCACAGCACCGTCCGGAATGGTCATTTGCAACTACACTGCTGCTGTGAATCCTCCGCCTTTCAGGTGAATTATGAACAGATCGATCGACCAGATATTGAAAATTGGATTCGTACTTTTGTGGGTAGTTTACAGCTAACTGGTCAAGTCTCGCTGGACTTTATTCAGGCAGACGATGATGGCCAGATCTATGCGATCGAATGTAATCCGCGCACTCATTCAGCGATCACGATGTTTTACAACCATCCGGATGTCGCGCAGGCTTA
>JAGVCD010000246.1 GCA_020059425.1 Chamaesiphon sp.
CAAGACAAATTGCCCGACTATATGCTGCCTAGCGCATTTGTCATTTTGCCAGAATTACCGCTGACTTTAAATGGGAAGGTCGATCGACGTGCTTTGCCCGTTCCGGAGATCGAGCGATCGCAACTCAATACAGTCTATGTAAAACCGCAAAATGAAACTGAAGAAGCGATCGCCAGTGTGTGGCAAGAAGTCTTAAAGCTAGATAAGGTAGGCATCAGTGATAATTTCTTTGAAATTGGCGGCGATTCTTTGCTAATGGCACAGTTGAGTAGTAAGTTATCGAAGGTTTTAGGGCGGCAACTCTCTATTGTCGAATTGTTCCAATACCCTACTATTCAATCCTTAAGCCAATATTTGTTGCCTCAAAATCAGGATAACTCACCAACTCCTGGCTATAAACCTCAACGCCGAAAAATTGAGCAATCCGAGATTGCCATTATCGGAATGTCCGGGCGCTTTCCAGGAGCAAATACGGTTGATGAATTCTGGAAAAATATTCAAGCAGGGGTTAATTCCATTGTTGAACTATCGGATGAAGAGTTAAGTTCAGCTGGGGTCAACGCCAGTTTAATCAGCGACCCCAACTATGTGAAAACAGCGGCCTATCTTCCTGATATCGCTGGATTTGATGCGGCTTTCTTTGGCTATAGTGCCAAAGAAGCCGAGTTGACTGACCCCCAGCAACGACTCTACTTAGAATGCGCCTGGGAAGCATTGGAAAATGCCGGATATCCACCCCATAGTCGTGACTACAGTGTGGGGATCTATGGAGGAGCCGCCCACAACACCTATTTGTTCAGTAATATTAGCAAGAACCGTGGTTTAGAGCCAGGACGTTTTGTGGACTCTGGTACCGGTATCCAGGTATTAGTCGGCAATGGTGGCGATTATTTGACAACACGGGTTGCTTACAAGCTGAACTTGAATGGCCCAGCGATCAACATCCAAACCGCTTGCTCAACTTCCTTGGTGGCTGTGCATATGGCTTGTCAGAGTTTATTGCAGGGAGAATGTGATATGGCTTTGGCTGGCGGAGTTTCGCTCTTGGTGCCCCAAAAAGTGGGTTATTTACATCAAGAAGGGTTAATGCTGTCCGCTGATGGTCGTTGTCATACTTTTGATGCTCAGGCCAATGGCACTATTTTTGGAGATGGCGTCGGGATTGTGGTGTTGAAACCCTTAGCCCAAGCGTTGGCAGATGGGGATTGTATCCATGCGGTAATTAAAGGTACTGCAATTAACAATGATGGCAATTTAAAAGTTAGTTTCACCGCACCGAGTGTAGATGGACAAGCTGCTGTCATTGCCGAGGCTCAACAAGCCGCCGCAGTGGATCCCCAAACGGTTACTTATATTGAAGCTCACGGCACCGGCACTCCCTTGGGAGATCCGATCGAGGTTGCTGCTTTGACCCAAGCGTTTCGATTGAAAACCGCTCAAAAAGGATTTTGTGCGATCGGTTCGGTGAAAAGTAATGTGGGTCACTTAATTACAGCAGCCGGAATTGCCGGATTAATCAAAACTGTGCTGGCGCTAAAACATCAACAGCTGCCCCCCACCTTGAATTTTGAGCAACCCAATCCAGATATTGATTTTGCAAATAGTCCTTTTTATGTCAATACTCGACTCTCCCCCTGGGTTAGTCCCGACTCTCCCAGACGGGCGGGGGTCAGTTCTTTTGGCTTTGGCGGCACCAATGCCCATGTTGTTTTAGAAGAAAGTCCGCTGGCCAACTACCATCCACCCGCCCAAAATCACCCCGCTCCCAAACAACAACTTTTACTGTTGTCTGCTAAAACAGCTCAGGCTTTGGACAAGGCCACCACTAATTTGGCTACCCATCTGCAACAGCATCCCGATATTGATATCAATGATGTTGCGCATACCTTAAGTGTCGGACGCTCAGAATTTAACTATCGGCGTGTTGCGATTGCTCCAGACCTGCCGGGGGCGATCGATATCCTGCAATCTCAGACTATCAACCGAGTATTCAGTAATACGGGCACAATCCAACCCCAGCAGGTGGTGTTTATGTTTTCGGGACAGGGCTCTCAGTATATGAATATGGCCGGGGAGATCTATCAAACTGAACGATATTTTCAAGAACAGGTCGATCAATGTTGTGAAATTCTGCGCCCCCACCTAGGTCTCGACCTGAGGACTATCATCTATCCTAGCACTGAGGACACAACAACAGCAGCGCAGCAACTCCAGCAAACAGCCATTACCCAATCAGCCATTTTTGTCATTGAATATGCCTTAGCTCAACTATGGATGTCTTGGGGGGTGATCCCGATCGCCATGATCGGACATAGTATTGGTGAATATGTGGCAGCCACCTTAGCCGGGGTCTTCTCTTTAGCAGATGCTTTAGCGATCGTCGCACAGCGAGGCCGGTTGATGGCCACCATGCCAGTGGGATCGATGTTGGCAGTTCCCTTATCAGCCGCAAAAGTTCAGGTCTTGTTGACTGGCACCGCTCTGCAAATTGCTGCGATCAATAGTCCTGAAAAGTGCGTGGTTTCTGGTACAACAGCAGAAATTATCGAACTACAAGCAAAATTGGCCACTCAAGATATGGAAAGTCTGCTGCTGAAGACTTCCCATGCCTTCCATTCCGCCATGATGGAGCCGATATTGGCACCTTTCATTGACCAAGTGAAGCAAGTCGAGTTAAATATCCCCACCATTCCGTATATTTCCAATGTCACTGGTACCTGGATTACGGCAGCCGAGGCGATCGATCCGCATTATTATGCTCAACATCTCCGGCAAACAGTGCGTTTTGCTGATGGAGTAAAGCAAGTCTTCCAGCAATCTAACTCTGTTCTCCTGGAAGTCGGACCAGGGAAGACCTTAAGTACCTTGGTGAAAAGTCATCCCGATCGAACAGCTCAGCACATTACACTCAACTCGATCCGTCATCCGCAAGATCAAACCTCAGATGTCACGGTTTTACTCCAGACATTGGGTCAATTGTGGCTGGCTGGGGTGAAGATCGACTGGGCAAAATATCGTAGTGTTTCGTCGCCCTTACCGTCCTATCGAATTCCCCTGCCGACTTACCCTTTTGAGCACAAAAATTATTGGATTGAGCCCACCCCACCGACAGAAAAAGCTCCGTTGGCAACCGGGGAAAAGCGAAATATCAACGATTGGTTTTATGTCCCAATTTGGAAGCAATCATTCCAGCAGCAAAGCAACAACGATCGTCTACTGGCACAACCGGTATTGGTATTTCTCGATCGCTGTGGCATCGGTCAACAAGTCGTCCAACAACTACAGAATCAAGGTCAAACCGTAATCACGGTGGTAATTGGCAAAAAACTCCAGCAAAAAAGTCATCAATCTTACCAAATCAATCCGCAACAGCGAGATGACTACCAGC
>JAGVCD010000290.1 GCA_020059425.1 Chamaesiphon sp.
GCGGTGCGGGCGCTTTCTCCCGACACGACGATCGAAGTATTAATTCCAGACTTGTGTGGTAATTGGTCGGCGTTAGAAATAATTCTGCGGGCTGCACCAGAGGTGCTGAATCACAACACCGAAACCGTGCCCCGCTTGTATCGAAAAGTGCGGCCACAGGGTAATTATCTGCGCAGCTTAGAGGTGGTTTCTAAGACCCGCCAGCTGAATCCACAGACTTATACAAAATCTGGGATTATGGTGGGTTTGGGTGAAACCGACGCGGAAGTAAGGCAAACCATGCATGATCTGCGTGCTGCTCACTGTGATATTTTGACAATCGGTCAATATTTGCAACCCACTCCCCAACATTTACCAGTGGCCGAATTTGTCACCCCTGAGCAGTTTGCCAAATGGCGAAAATTTGGTGAATCGATCGGCTTTTTGCAAGTAGTGTCTTCGCCCTTAACCCGCAGCTCTTATCATGCCGAGCAGGTGCGAGAATTGATGGTGAGATACCCGCGTTAGTATGGTAGAAAATGTTGCTATCATCGGTACTGGGGCTTGGGGTAAGGTCTTAGCCAGGTTAGTCCAAGCCCCTCAAGTGGTCAGTTGGTCGCGGCGCTCTGGTGCGGATTTGTCTCAGTCGATCGCCGGTAGTCAAGTGATTGTCTCGGCGGTATCGATGGCTGGAGTCCAAGAGGTGATTAATGAATTGCGCGGTCAGTTGGTACCAGAGCAAATTATTGTTACCACCACTAAGGGCTTAGACTTGGCCACTAATTCTACGCCAGCGCAACTGTGGACAGCGGCTTTTCCACAGAATGCGATCGTCGTGTTATCTGGTCCTAACTTGTCAGCTGAAATTAAACAGGGTTTACCGGCAGCGACGGTGGTGGCCAGTCATCATCCGGGAGCGGCGGCGCAAGTGCAAACGGTTTTTTCGTCGGCTCAGTTTCGGGTTTATACCAATAATGATCCTTTAGGTGTCGAACTGGGTGGCACGGTCAAAAATGTGATGGCGATCGCGGCTGGTACCTGTGATGGATTGGAATTAGGTACTAACGCCAAGGCTGGTTTGATGACCAGAGGTCTAGCCGAAATAATCAGAATTGGCAAACAGTGGGGAGCACAACCCGAGACATTTTATGGTTTATCTGGTCTGGGAGATTTGTTGGCTACTTGTAATAGTGCCTTAAGTCGGAATTATCAGGTAGGTTATGGTTTGGCTCAGGGTCATACTTTGGAACAAGTATTGGGGAGCCTGACTGGTACAGCGGAGGGGGTAAATACGACTAAGGTATTAATGCAAATTGCTCACCAAAATCAAGTGGAACTGCCGATTACGATGATGGTCGATCGATTGTTGCAGGGGCAAATTACCCCCAAGGAAGCTTTGATTGCTTTGATGATGCGGGATAGTAAGTCGGAGTAGGGATGCTGTTAACTAGTGGAACTTTTGGCCAGGTTTCGCTAGTCTTGTTTTAAAGTCCGGATAGCAGGTAAAAAGTGAATATTCAGGTGGAATATTCTGCCGAGGAATTAATTGATATTTTTTGTGGTGTTTTATGCAAGTTAAAATTTTAGTGGTGTTAGCTACTGTAACTAGTCTATTCTGGTGGTTTTCGTCCTGGGCAGGGCGGCGAGTACCAGCGTTCCAAGTGCAGAAATATCCTAGTTCGGTGGCGGCGGTGACTCTCCCGCAGTCTTTTGCCCCCAGTATTAGCTCTAGTCCTGCTCCCCTTACTACCCCAAAATCGTTGTTTCCTAGTCCAGTGGCGCTGCCCAGTCCCCTTGATCCAGCTAAACCCAACCCATTACCTGATAGTGCCTCGCTAGCTAAGGCCCTCCCCATCCCAAAAGCTGTAGTTCCCAGTCCAGCGGTAAATCCTCTGGCTCCAATTCCAATTCCTAGTGTTTCTCAGCCAATCAGACCGGCTCCGGTGGTTTTACAGGCGCGGCCATTGGCGATCGATCCAGTTACCAATCAAATCCTGGATGCTCTGATGTCGGCGGTGATCAGCCAAGAAAGTAATGGTGATTCTCAAGTTCAGCATCCAGTGAGTAAAGCAATGGGTCTGGGGCAAGTGATTCCAGATAATATTCCGGCCTGGACAAAGGAAACATTTGGCCAAGAGCTAACTGCCGAGCAGTTTAGGAGTAGCCCGGATGCCCAGATGTATGTAATTCGCCAAAAACTTTTGCAGTACTATCGGCAAGCGATTGCTGCTAGTGGTGGCGATTTGCATCTAGCGGTACGGCGAGTGAGTGCCCAATGGTATTCTGGTCAACCCAATCTCTATGAATCTACTAATCCGGTAGCCACCGGACCTAGTATTAAAGACTATACGCTCCAGGTCTTGAGCAGGTTTCAGAACTTTTATCCGCAAAATTATTTGGTGCGTTATTAGTCTCAGAATTTTGCCGTTGACAGGAAGCTCATACCAAGACCTCCGTCTGGACTATTTCATTTAAACGAAATTGGATCTGGCTCAGCCATTCTTGGGCAGCATTAGTGTCGATCGCATCGATATTGGTGAATTGGTGAATCCGTAGCTTTTCGCCACTTGTCAAAACTAAATTAAGATAGTGAGCAGCTTCCCGATTAAGGTTCGTCACCGCACTGTCAGGATTTGCAACTATTTCGACGAAGGGTCCTTCCATTTCTAGGCTGGCGATTTCGGTGAAATTGATCCGCAACAGCTTTTCTCCGCTGAGATAGTGATCGACTAGTCGCTCCGCAAAATCAAAGATAAAGCACTCATCCTGGTGAAAGAACTTCAACTGCCAAGGCAAGTCTAATATCTGGCAAATAGGCTTAATTACTGACTCTACTACTTCCGAAAATTCAGAGTAAGGCGCGGTATAAACTGATGGCTGATTCTCGTTCCAAGATAAATATTGGGTAGGAACTTCCCCTGCATCCATATTAAGCCGGACAAAAATATTAACCTGGGCAGAATTATTTGCTAAATCAGGAATTTCTAATACTAGACCATGAATGTCCGACCTGGCAAAAGTTCTGACCGTTTTGTCGAGGATTGTTTCCGGATGCTGTTGGACAATTTTACTGGTTCGATCGAATATCCAAGTAATCTTTTGTGGATTTAAAGATTTATTGATCAGAAATCCGGCAGAGACACCGCCCAACCACAGCAAACCCAGACCAAAAAAACTATTATCGCCAGGTATTTTGTGGCTGAAAGGCGGGAATTTTTGCCCAACAAGTTGAATAGTATTGGTATTGATTGGTATGTCTAAAAATTTTTTTACTTCCCGACATTCCATGCCACTGGGATTAGTCTGGCTAACATCGCAAGAGCTGGTTTCTGGCAAACCCGAAAACCCAATAATTAGCGCTACGCAGCCCGGCATGCAAGTAATGATACCCATCAATACTTTAAATGCAGTATCAGTCCAAAGGCTGGGTGGGGAAGTTACTTGGGTCACTAATCGTTTATTGGAATATTCGGTGATCAACCAATTAGACATGTAAAAAAGTATCTAAGTTCCCTATTTTTCTTTATAGAATACCCAGAATTTTATAGAATTTCACAAACTATTATTTTTTGGTGTTTTCTGAGGATCGATCTCCAGCTTGCACCAGACTTCGAGCTACAATTAACCCCATCAATTATATTGACTGGTGTGGAGATGCGCTTAAAATCTTTGGATGTCTTTCGGGGACTGACCGTCGCCGTTATGATTTTCGTAAATGTGTTTAGTTTAGCCGGACTGGAGACTGGTTGGCTACATAGTTGGATTGACCATGCTGACTGGCACAATAGTTGGGCTTTGGCCGACTTTGTTTTTCCGTTTTTTCTGTACATTATTGGGATGGCGATGGCCTTTTCTTTTGCCAAATATACCAATGGCGATCGACCAACAAAGGAAGCTTATGGGCATATCCTGCGTCGGACATTATTGCTATTTGGAATTGGCTTATTGATTAATTTGTTGATTTATAGCGTTTGTAAAATACCGACTGCCGGAATTTTTAAATTTGCCGATTTTCGGTTGATGGGCGTTCTGCAACGAATTAGCATCGCTTACGCTGTCGCAGCTCTCATTGTATTGTCCTTTCCTCGGCGGGTGCAGTGGGGAATTGCAGGCGCAGTATTAGTTGGTTATTGGCTGGTGATGGCCTTTGTGCCAGCTCCTAATGCTCCAGCTGACTTGCTAACGCAATCCGTAGATATTACGGCTATCGTAGATAGCAAAATTCATAATATTGGGGCTTATATCGATCGGCTGATTATTCCGAAAGCTCATTTCTACGCCCAGGGTAAAAAAGGTTATGAGGCGGAAGGCTTGTTTGCGACCTTGCCAGCCATTGTGAGTGTGTTACTGGGTTATTTTCATGGTGTCTGGCTCAAGCAACAGCGCCAAGTTCAAACCAACCATAGTATCCAGATGGTGATGTTTGGACTAGCCGCAATTTTGGCTGGACGGATTTGGGGTAACTTTTTCCCGATTAACAAAAATCTTTGGACTAGTTCTTATGTCCTATTTATGGCTGGTTGGGCGTTAGTAGTTTTTGCCCTTTGCTATGAGTTAGTAGATGTGCGGCAAATCGGACTGAAATGGTTTAAGTGGCTAGAGATGATGGGTCTGAACGCTCTGTTTGCTTTTGTCGGCTCCGTGCTGATGATTAAAGTGATTGTGTCTAACAACATTGATGGTTGTGGCGAAAAAGCTACTAGCATCTATGCGTTTCTGCGTTCCCTATTTGCTTGGTCAGGGGTAGATAATAGTGCTCTGTTATTGGCCTTAGTATCAGTCTTGCTTTGGATCTTGATTTGTTTTGGGATGTTTCGGCAACGTTGGTTCATCAAGCTGTAAAAATCAACGGATAATAAAGCAGAGGATGTGGAGTTCAGGGAATTGTTGGATATGAAAATAAAAAATCACGGACTGCAATGGTTGCTAGCTGTTGGTCTTAGTTTGACGTATTGGTTGAATGGCGGTCTGGCGGTGGCTAACATTGGTCTGAGTGAGACAGCACCGCCCGTCGTGATTAATCAATTAGCAACGGCGGCAGGTGGATCGCCCCAAGTTAATGTCTTGAGTCCTCGCCCAGACGAAGTGGTAAATACCAATAATGTCTTGGTGAATCTGCAAGTACAGGGCACCCCCATTTTTAAGAATGCGGCTCTGGGCTTGGGACCACATTTGCATTTGTTGCTCGATCGAACTCCCTACCAATCTGTGTATGATCTGGCTCAACCCCTGACCCTGACGAACCTGACTCCTGGAACACATACTCTGCAAGTCTTGCTCGCCAAACCCTGGCACGAAAGCTGGAAAAATCCGGGAGCTTTTGCCCAAGTTACCTTCCATGTTTTCGCCAAATCTGCCGAAAGCCCAGCGGCCACCGCCCCAACGCTGGTCTACAACGAGCCGGATGACACCTATGGCGCGGAACCAGTTTTGTTGGATTTCTACCTGGCCAATGCTCCCAGTCACCGGGATGCTCAACAGCATTTGGTAAACGATTGGCGAGTACGCACCACAATTAATGACCAAAGCTTTGAAGTGAATCAAATGTCACCCTTCTACCTGAAGGGCTTAAAGCCCGGTGCCAACTTGGTAAAGCTGGAATATCTTAATGCTCAAGGCCAGCCACTAGATAGTATGCTGCGAGTCGTAAACTATCAACCCAACGGCACGGATAGTTTGTCGCGACTGCTCCGCAATGAACTAGCACTGAATGATGCCCTTGCACTGTTTAATCCGGCCAGTCAAAAAGCGGTAGTAGCGATCGCCCCAGCCGCTCCAGCTATCCCCAATCCTCAACTAGCTTGGCCGCCAACAACTCCGGCCATTACTCCACCAGCACTACCGCTGACTCCACCCCCAGTCGCAGTAGTTACTCCTGCTCCTATCATTGCCGCTCCAGTTACTTACCCGCCAGTGCCAATACTGGTACCATCGGCACCACCAATTCTGACTAGCCCGTCTTCACCAGCGCCATTACCAACTAGTGCGCCGCTACCGCTAGCGATGCCAGTGCCAACAATCACTGCTCCTCTTAATTCTGGTTTCAATTATCAAGTTAAGCCCTTACCACTACCGGCTCCTGTGCCAGCGCCATCAACACCTACGGCCTTACCCTCGGCCATTCTTCCTCAGCCATCCACCCCACCAACACCAGCAATTCCTTTGAAGCTACCAGTAAATCTGCCACCAGCGATCAAGCCAAATTTACTACCGGAAGCGCTACGCGATTTACCACAGGCAACACCGCACGATCGATCACCAATAGCTGCTTTGCGTCCGTCTATTCCTGTTCTCAAAACTCCGGTCATGGAAAAACCTCCAGCCCAGATTCCAGATGTAATTCCTTCTGGTGACAAAGAATTGATCGATCAATCAAAGCTCCCAACCATCCCAACACTACTACCCAACACTACTACTGGTGAAAGTGAGATCGAATTCAAGGTGTTGGCCAAAGAATTTTTCCATACAGCCTCGGTCAGAATTAAAAAGTTTACCAATTCAATTCCACCCAAGGTAGCTAAGTGGAGTGAGGATTTGAGCCATTGGATTAGAGATCGATCGCAAGCAATGTAAGCTAGACAGCAAAATATTTCGCCAGAGCGTAGTTAGTTTATGGTGCATTTGATCTTTTTTCTATTCATGCAGGAGGTCTATTGCATAGCTGGGATGCTCCCAAATCACCCCCATCCCCCTGTCTTAATTGAAATCGCTTCTCCCAAATCTGGGAGAGTGGCTGGGGGTGAGGACATCAGCGCCGCCTATTTAATTTCATTAGAGCCGCAGTTCAGCCATGCCCAAATAGGTAATGCCAATAGGTGTCACTTGAAAACGACACGGTAATACCAATAACCCCTTGGCTATAGCTTGTCTCAACAACTCACCATAAATGGGATCTTTGGCATCACCAGGTGCAAATTTCGTCATATCATCACGATTAATCAAATACAGCATTACCCCTCGTGCTTCTGGCATAATACCAATTAATTCTTGCAGATGCTTCTGGCCTCTAGTAGTAGCAGTATCCGGAAATAGTGCTACATCATCCACAACATAAGTGGTGTTTTTGACTTCTACATAAATCAACTTTTCTTCTTCCACTAACACAAAATCAATCCGACTACGACCGTCTTGGCCATATTTTACTTCTGTTTTAATCTCACTGTAGTTACCAAGCTCTGGAATCAATCTCTGCTCTAGGGCTAGTTTGATCAGCTTATTGGGCATCATTGTATTGACACCCACCCAGGTATCATTTACATAAATCATTTCCCAGGTATAGGCTAATTTGCGCTTCGGATCGCTGCTGTGGGAGACCTGCACTGGGGCACCTATTTCACAGACCCCCAGCATTGGGCCGGTATTGGGGCAATGTGCCGTAATCAGTTCGCCGCTATCTAGTTGAATATCGGCAAAAAAGCGTTTGTAGCGCTGTACTAATTTGCCAGGTTGAAGCGGTGGATAGGTATAAAGCATAAATTTCTGTCGCAGTTTCGGTAACACTGACACATTTTATACATTTTGCAGTCTAATCTGAGGATGAGAGATTTGGTGCGGTTCTCCGGAATGGA
>JAGVCD010000312.1 GCA_020059425.1 Chamaesiphon sp.
AAGGCTTTACAGGTGGTGCAATCTAATCCAAAAAAACTACCAGTTTTAGGTGGTGATGATGTTTATACTCCCAAAACTTTAGAAGTTGGTCGGCAGCAGGCTTTGGGTATGGTAGTGGCGGTGCCTTGGCATATTGAGGCTCATGTGGGAGAGAAGTTTGCTCAGTCTTCCAGGCAAATGTGGGGAGCGGCAGTGAATTGGCGCACGGCTTTAGCTTATGATGCAGCCCAGTCACTAGTTACTGCTCTGAAGACTAGCTCGGATCGGGTGGGTGTGCGGGATGCTTTGGCGGCCAGCGGTTTCCAGGCTGTGGGTGGGTCTGGGGTGGTGCGATTTTTGCCTTCTGGCGATCGGAATGCTGGGATTCAGTTGGTGCAGGTGGTAGCTGGTAAGAAATCTGGTTTTGGCTTTGATTTTATGCCTGTAAAAAAATGATGCAGATTATTGGTCTTTGTTTTGTCCTGATTTCAAGAGATTGGATCAAATTATTTATCACTGTGAATTTTGGTACTATTGCTTTTTTTTGATAATTCTATAAATAAAATGGGACTTGAAATCCGCGATTGAATGATAACTTATGGAGCCGATTATTAACTGTAAATATTAGAGATTACTTCTCCAGGAAATGCGGCAATTCTTATCTATTAGTCCAGCAAGAATAATTAGGGAGACAGCGAAGACAGGATTATTAAAAAAATAATTAAAGATTTGTATTTTTCTCTAATGTATCAGCTGATACATATTCACTTAAATCCTGAATTTTGAGTGTGTTAAAATGGGCTACTTAAGCTAACCAAAGGTTGTATAAAAATATAGGTCAACTTTTATGAATAACATTCCTCAAGAATCTCAAGCTAGCTTGTTAAAAGGATATTGGTTTATTTTTAAAGATGGCGATCGATCAATTGCTGCTCATGGATCCACCTTAACTGGTCAAGAAAGAATATTTGTTAATGGTCAACTAGTTTCCAAGAAAAGATCATTAAGAATGACGAGTAAACACCATTTTAACTGGGAAGAAAGTGTTTACGATGTAACGTTCTGTATGCCCGGATTATTTGCAGGAAAACTGGACTGTTCTTTAACAAAAGATGAAATTCTTATTGGACGCTTTAAAACAACTTTTAAATCTAAGTTTACAATATCCAAAATTCTAATTTACGCATTAGCTGGCGCAGTAATAGGTTTTATTTTTGGTTACTTTAATATCTCGCTCTGGCTATTACCGATCTTATGCATCTGTATTTTTGTAGCTGTTGCTATGAGAGGAGATAATAACGTTGTCATAAATCAAGAAGTTTGATGATTGGTGTAATAGTTTTTCAAGGAACTAATTTCAGGCTAGCACCCAATCCCGGCAGATTGGAAGGAACCAATCTACCGTCTTTAATAGTTGCTCCCACAAAGGGATCTTCTAAAAGATTCAGGTGACTATCTAGGTCAAGATGATCTACTAGAGATCCGAGGTGAGCCGCCGCCGTGTTGGACAGGCAACTATCTGAATAGCAACCAATCATCACCTGCAAACCCCAAGCGCGGGCGGTATGAATCATCCGCAGAGCTTCACTCAAACCACCACACTTCATCAGCTTGATGTTAATTCCGGCCACTCGATCGACTAAACCAGGCAAATCTGCACTCACAAAGCAGCTCTCATCCACAAAAATTGGTAAAGGCGAAGCCTTTTGCAAGGCTGGTAAGTTGGCTTCGTTACCGCGCCGCAGGGGCTGTTCAATATAAATGACTCCTTTATCAGCCAGCCAAGCCGACATTTCGATCGCATCGGCTAGTTCCCAGCCCCCATTAGCATCAACCGTAAATTTAGCTTTAGGAACCAACTGCTCTATTGCTAAAAACATCGCCTGATCAGCATTAATCCCTTCTGGGCTACCCATTTTTAACTTGAAAAATTGGGCATCAAATACTTCTAGCCATTTTTTGACCCGCTCTTGAGCGCCAGCGGGAGAACTAATTCCCACTGTCACCGAAATCGGTACCGACTTAGTGTTGTCTAGACCCCATAATTGCCACAGGGGCAGATTCGCCTTTTTGCCTAACCAGTCATGCAAAGCCATGTCCACGGCGGCAATCACGGCTGAAGGAATTTTTTGCCAGGTGGAATCGCTAAGAGTTTGATGGATAGCTTGACGCTGGAGAGGATGAAATTTTTCTAGAACTGGAATAACTTCGGTGAAGGCCGACATTAGCTCAGCGGTGGTCTGTTGTTGCGATCCGATCGAGAAAGGTGTGGCTTCACCCCAACCTTCGATGCCATCAGCTTCTAGACGCAACCAAATATTGGTAGTGTGACTAGTGATACCCCGGCTAATTTTTAGTGGTACACGTTTATTAACAGTAAATGGTTGAATCTTGATCTGCATCGGACTGGTGGGCATTCATCGAGATGGGCTGATTACCTATTCGATCGAATGTTCTGGTAGGTAAATCGGTTGGTTAATTTAATTGTGAGTTATTTTTATCTTGGTATTCTCGACAGCCTTCACAAAGACCGCCAGGATTCACCGCACAACGGATGTAAGGAGAACGGGCATTATATCGACAAGAAACATCACCGATAATATAACCAATCCCTTCAATGTAGAACTCCTCTGGATCGCGGGGAATTCTTTTGTAGGTAAGGCGGCTGTTTGATTCTATCACTGTTGCCATCCGATGATGGCCACGCAGGGATTCCCGTTTGGCTAACCGAAAAATGACTGCCAGGAATCCAATTAGGAAAACTAAAACCAACAGTATTTGTGGCACTGTTTTGCTCCATGCAATTGCCTATAATGTTATCGAGAAAATTGCTTGCTAACAAGTGAATTTTTCAAAGCTAAACATGTTGCTGTCGCAGCAAATCATCCAAACCATTACTATGCCCGAGCCTACAGCTAATTTAATCGAAATTTTTTCGGCGATTCAAGGAGAGGGTCTGAATGTTGGTACTAGACAAATTTTTGTTAGATTGGGGGGCTGTGATCTACGTTGTACCTACTGCGACAGTGAACATACTTGGCAAAAGCAACCCACCTGTCAAATCGAAATTACGCCGGGCAATCGCAATTTTGAAAATCATGCCAACCCGGTCTCTGGAGCTCAGTTATTAACCTGGGTCATTGGTCAGAATCTGCCTCATCTTCACGACAGTATTAGCATTACTGGCGGCGAACCACTACTTCATGCTAACTTTTTAAGCTCTTGGTTGCCTGCTGTCCGTTTAGCAACTCAATTACCTATCTACTTAGAAACTGGTGGTCATCGACCACAGCAGTTGGCTACGATCATTGAGCATTTAGATTTAATTGGGATGGATATGAAGTTGCCTAGCGCCAGTGGCGAAGAACATTGGGCGGCTCATCAAGAATTTTTAAAAATCTGTGCCCAGCGCAATTGCCCAGTATTTGTCAAAATTGTTGTGAGTAAAGATACTGTGCTGGCTGAGTTAGAACAGGCCGCTCAGATCATTCGATCGATCAATTCTCACATTCCTCTGTTTTTACAACCAGTCACCCCTCTAGAACAACCCCATAGCAAGGCTCCGGTAGCTCCTGAACCTCACCAGGTATTGGAATGGCAGCAGTTTCTTAAGCAATTTTTAACAATCGTTAGAGTAATCCCCCAGACTCATAAAATGATTGATCAGCGGTGATTTTCATGGTTAGGAGTTACCCATTCTAAGGATTTTCACATTAGAATAACGTTAAGAGGAGTTTACATAACCGTTTGCTTGTTAAAATTTTCATAAAGGAGCAGTTTCTATGAACTACATTCAAGATATCTTGGAAAGACTTGAAGAGTGGGCTAACAAAATAATGGATCTACTGCTCGGCCCATCTGGTCAAGTGGAGCCTGAATTGGTTCCTATTCCAGTTAAGGATAATAAATAGATATTGTTAAGTGACTATTTTCCCTAGTATCTTAGTGCTCCATGGTCCAAATTTAAACCTTTTAGGTTTGCGTGAACCAAGCATTTATGGCGCAACAACTCTTCAGGATATTAATGATCGCCTCCAGCAGCAAGCTACTGAGCTGGGGGTAATTGTAGTTTGTGCTCAATCTAACCATGAAGGGGTATTGGTTGATGCTATCCATGCTGCTCGCCATCAACACCAGGGAATTGTGATTAATGCTGGAGCCTATACTCATACCAGCATAGCGTTACGAGATGCGATCGCCGGAGTGAGTATTCCGACAATAGAAGTGCATCTGAGTAATATTTATCGTCGGGAAGAGTTCCGCCATCACTCCTATCTAGCTGATGTTGTTGTTGGTCAGATTTGTGGGTTTGGATCAGATAGTTACTATCTAGGTTTACGAGCGATCGTAAACTATCTTGTTAACAATAAGAAAAGTTAGTAGTTATTCTGTCGAGTATTCTTAATCATCCCTCGCTAACTTATAATCAAGGATTCAGATTTTGCAGCTGGAACCACCATGACCTCGCAAACCATCGAAATCTTGTCTCCCGAAGAAATGCGTCGCACCATTAATCGGATGGCTTCAGAGATTATTGAACGCTGCCGTGATTTATCGGAGGTGGCTCTGGTGGGTATTCATACTAGAGGAGTACCCCTGGCCAAGCTAATCGGCCACCAGATCGCCATCTTAGAAAAGGTGATTGTCCCTATTTCTTCAGTAGATATCACTTTTTATCGGGATGACTTGAGTTCGATCGCTGTTCGTACCCCCGCTAAAACCGAAATCAATTTTGATGCCCAGCACAAAATAGTAGTATTGGTAGACGATGTAATTTACAAAGGCCGTACTGCTCGGGGTGCACTAAATGCGGTAGCCGAGTATGGCCGACCAGAAGCAATTTTGTTGGCTACTTTAGTCGATCGCGGTCATCGCCAGTTACCAATTCATCCCGATTTTGTTGGTAAACGTTTGCCCACCTCCCAAGAAGAACAAGTAAAAGTTTATTTTCAAGAAACTGATGGTCGTGATGGGGTAGAGTTGATTCGACCAAACAGCTAATACCTTGGCCAGACCAGGCGAGCATGTCATGACTGAAACTCCTCCCACTCAGCAGCGGAAAGCCGATCATATCCGGATTTGCCTAGAAGAAGACGTGCAGTTCCAAACCAGTACCGGGCTGGAGAAATATCATTTCATCCATGCCTGTTTGCCAGAGTTAGATTATCAAGCGATCGATCTAAGCACCAACTTTTTGGGGAAGACATTAGCTACGCCCTTATTGATTTCTTCGATGACTGGCGGCACTGAGCAAGCCCAAACTATTAATACCCGGTTAGCTTTAGCCGCACAAGCATGTGGATTGGCGATGGGGGTCGGTTCCCAGCGGGTGGCGATCGAACAACCCGAAACCTCTACTACCTTTAATATTCGGCAACTTGCCCCCGATATTTTGCTATTAGCGAATTTGGGTGCAGTGCAATTAAATTATGGCTATGGAGTCGAAGAATGCCTTAAAGCCGTGGAGCTGCTGCAAGCCGACGCACTGATTCTGCATATTAACCCCTTGCAAGAATGTATTCAACCCCGAGGCGATCGTAACTTTCAGGGGCTGCTAGCTAAAATTGAGCAAGTTTGTAGATATTTGCCAGTACCGGTAATTGCCAAAGAAGTTGGCAACGGGATCTCGGTGTCAATGGCCGAAAAATTAATGAATGCGGGGGTGAGTGCGATCGATGTAGCTGGTGCTGGTGGTACTTCCTGGGCATTAGTTGAAGGCGAACGCACCGAAAATGCCTTAGAAAAACAACTAGGCAAAACCTTTGCCAACTGGGGTATTCCCACCGCCGACTGTATTCGAACAATTAGTCGGGCTTATCCGCAACTGCCATTGATTGCTTCTGGTGGTTTGCGTAATGGTTTGGATGTGGCTAAATCGATCGCTCTCGGAGCTGATTTAGCGGGTCTGGCATTGCCATTTTTACGTGCTGCCACGATTTCGCCGGAAGCTGTTGTTGCCACAGTGGAGATTCTATTGGCCGAGTTAAAAACAGTATTGTTTTGCACCGGTAGTAAGAATTTAGCTAGCTTACTTCAGGATGGCGTGTTGGTTAGCAAAAATCTACTTTAGCTTCTGCATGAGGATGGTGCTGCCAAGTGTTATTAACTCAGACTGTATTCAACAAGACTAAATCAAAGTTACTTTTTGCACTATTCGAACCAGGGAAATAGGGTAACACCGTTACTCCAATCTACTGCTAACATCTAAATATGGTGTGTAGACAAAAAACTTAAATAGCATGTTAAAAACCAATTGCAGTTTAGCGTCTTTGACATTAGGTGTCTTAAGCACTGTACTCTTAACAGCCTGTGGTGAAAGTAAAGTAGTTCAGTGTAATAAATTTGCCCAGGTAAACGAAAAAGTCCGGGTTTCTCTGGCTCCGTATGCCGAAAAAAATCAAGCCCTCGGCAAGAAGGTGTCCAAGGATTTGGCTGGATTTGCTGTCTTGGCCAGAGAGCGATCACAACATCTTAGCCAATCAGCCATAGGTTTTAATTCAGCGCTAAAAATGATTGAAGGTTTAATTGTTCAAGACGATAAGTTAAATTCTTTTAAGGATGAATATATAAACATTACTAGATCGATCGGAGAATCTACTCAAGAACTTAGCAAGATCGCTTCTAAGCAAGGCCAGTCCACAGAAATAGATTTGAAAAATGGAAGTCTGCCGCAACT
>JAGVCD010000258.1 GCA_020059425.1 Chamaesiphon sp.
GACGAGGCGCTGTTGTTGTCCGATCGGATTATCATGCTCACTAATGGGCCAGAGTCCAAAATTGGTCAAGTTCTGGAGGTGGATATTCCCCGCCCGCGCAAACGGTTAGAAGTAGTCGAACACCCTAGCTACTATAGCCTGCGCAGCGAAATGATCTACTTCCTCAACCAACAAAAGCGGGTCAAGAAAATACGGGCACAGAAAACAACTGTAGTGGCGCGTCATGGTTTAGAAAAGGTCAATATTCAACTGGGATTTGTGCCGTTGACGGCCTGTGCGCCGTTGGCAATTGCTAAGGAAAAAGGCTTTTTTGCTAAACATGGCTTGGATGAAGTCAGTTTGGCGCGGGAGTCGAGTTGGCGCGGCATTGTCGATGGGATCAGTGGCGGCTATATTGATGCCGCTCAAATGCCTTCGGGGATGCCAGCTTGGCTGACCTTAGGGGGCAATAATGATACGCCCTTAGCTGTAGTTACAGCTATGACCATGGCGCGCAATGGCAATGCCATCACATTAAAGGAAGAGTTCTTTCAACAAAATATTAGAACTCTCGATGACTTCCACCAATTCATCTTAAATACTCCCGATAAACGCCATAACTTTGGGATGGTACATCCATCTTCGATGCATAATTTATTGCTACGATACTGGCTGGCCTCGGGAGGGATTGATCCGGATCAAGATGTAAATCTGATGACAATTCCGCCCGCTCAAATGGTGGTGGATCTGAAAGCGGGGACAATCGATGGTTACTGTGTGGGCGAACCCTGGAATTACCGCGCTGCTCGGGAAGGTAAAGGTTTTACCATTGCCTCTGATTTAGGGATCTGGAATGGTCATCCCGGTAAGGTTTTGGGCGTGAGGGAAGATTGGGCAAATGCCTATCCCAATACGCATATTGCCCTAGTCAAAGCTTTATTAGAAGCCTGTCAATATTGCGCTGATCCTCAGAATGTGGAAGAAATTCGGCACCTGTTGGCGCGTAAAGAATATCTAGGCATGAAAGTAGATTATATTACCCTGGCTGATCCTAATAGCGACACTGGTATTCATGATCCGCACCAAGAATATGCCCACCCACAGTTTTTTGGCAATAGCTTGAATCGACCCAGTCGTACCGAACAATTGTGGATTATCACCCAAATGGCACGCTGGGGAATTACGCCCTTTCCTCGCAACTGGATAGAAATACTGGAGCGAGTTTGTCGAACAACTACTTTTAGTACGGCCTCCAGAGAACTGTGTTTTGATATCAATTATGGTCTGAATGATATCAATTTATTTGACGGGGTACCCTTCAATGCTAAAGATCCGATCGGTTATCTCAACAGCTTGAAGATTAAGCGTCCAGTTTCAGTGGCCGAGGTGCATTTAGATCGAGCTTAAGTCATCAGTAGTAGTTATTAAATAAAAGGTAATATCATGACAGTCACCAGATCAGCTGCTCACTCTCAATCTCCAACAGCTCACAAATCAGTGGGCAATCCGCCATTTCTGTTGGTAGAGGATGTGGCTAAAATATATCCCACCGCCAAGGGTAGTTATACGGTTTTAGAAAATGTCAATCTTACTGTCAACAAAGGTGAATTTATTTGTGTGATCGGTCACTCTGGCTGTGGTAAATCCACTTTGTTGAATATGATTGGGGGCTTTAGTCAACCCACTATTGGCCGCGTGGAATTAAAAGGAGAGGCCATTCTGCAGCCAGGCCCCGATCGGATGATGGTATTCCAAGGTTATGCCCTATTGCCTTGGAAAACAGCCTTTGAAAACGTTTATTTAGCCGTTAACTCGGTTTTCCCCCAAAAATCTAAGGCCGAAAAGGTATCGATCGTCAACGAGCATTTAGCAATGGTGGGACTTGCCGATGCGGCTGATAAAAAGCCCCAGCAGCTTTCGGGGGGAATGAAACAGCGGGTGGCGATCGCTCGGGCTTTATCCATTCGTCCGGAAGTATTAATTCTCGATGAACCTTTTGGTGCCCTCGACCAAATCACCAAAGAGGAGTTACAAGAGGAATTAATGCAAATCTGTGGTGAGCAAAATTGTACGGTATTAATGATTACCCACGATATTGATGAAGCTTTATTTTTAGCCGATCGACTGGTAATGATGACCAATGGACCGGCGGCCAACATCGGTGAGGTTTTGACAATTCCCTTTGAGCGACCGCGCGATCGCGATCAAATTTTGGAAGATCCAGAATACTACAACTTGCGCAACTATGCCTTAGACTTTTTATATCACCGCTTTGCTCATGATGATGAATAATTAATTATGCGAATTCTTAGAAACCTGACATCTTGGATATCTGATGATGAGAAATTCTTAAGTAGCCTGAAAGTTATCGAAGGCTGGGTTTCTAAGCTGCTATCGATCGGGATGATTCTAGTTACTTTAATCGCTATTTTTCAACTCGGATATTCCTTAATCGAAACATTAGCCACAACAATTATTCAACATGATAGCGATAATTTTAATACCCAACTATTTCAACTTTTTGGCTTATTCCTGAATGTTTTAATTGCCCTAGAAATATTAGAAAATATTACAGCCTACCTTAAAAAACATGTTATTCAAGTTGAATTGGTACTAATTACTTCTCTCATTGCTGTGTCCAGGAAAATTATTATTATGGATTTAGAGAAAAAAGACAGCAACGATTTAATCGCTCTAGGAGTAGCAGTATTTGCGCTATCAATTAGTTATGTCATGATTCGTTTATCTAATCGCAATAAATTTTCTTAATTTTCTTTTTTAATTTTCCGGAAAATTATGTTGAGATCAAATGCAATATCAACAAGAAAATTCAGTATATTGTGGCTCAATCCAAATCGAGTGGATATAGGGCACGACCCCATCACTTCGCCGATAGCAAGTTCTAAGAAATCACCATTTCTACTAATCACCTCAAAGCTATGACCCAGACATTTTTCGAATAGCTCAGGTGTATTCAGATCGCCTTGGGGTAAGCCGGGTGGGATCGCAGTTACTCGAACATACTGAGGGGAAATAGTCATGCACTTTTCCTTTCGACTACCCAGAGCATCCGTTCAGCAATATCTATCAAATGAACAAGTTTTAAAGAGTTAAAAAATGTAAAATTATTTATCGAGCTTCTCTATTTCCTCTAAAATCATTTTCTCCCGCGCCTTGGGATTCATGAAGTATTCCCGGTATAGGGCATCTGCAAAGATGAAAACCATGAGGGCGAGAAACATCCAGAAACCGGAACGATATACAAAGTTCTCGGTGAAGGAGTTATCATCAAGCATTCCTACACTATCGTCAGACTTTACTTCTATGCCATGGACACTAAGCTCGCTTGCGTAGATAGAAAGTACGCCTTCTCTTGAAACTACAGTGACAGACAATGATTCCTGGGGACGGAGGTCGCCTAGTTCAAGGACATAGTAGTCACCAGTAATCTTAACCTTAAGCGGAACTTTGGCTTCTACCTCGATTCGCTTCGTAGGATCTATTTGTTTTGAACTCTTCCCTGATAATAGTTTCGATGAATTACTTCTCAGCATAACTAATACATTTTTGGCTGGCTTCGCTCCTTTGTTGATTACATTGATATCGACTGCTTGGATTGGAAAAATACCGATCGGGCCGGAAACTTTAAACTGAATTGCTTGATCGGGAAAAATTTTAGGTATAAAAAAGGGGATTGCAGAGGCAAAGATTGGAATGAGAATTCCTACGGCAACAGAAAGAATATTGAGTCGGAACTGACGCTTTTCAGTCATCTATTAGGTCTTCTAACAATCATTAGGTTCAACAAATATCGCCTATTGCCTAGATTCGGTTAAATAGGCATAACGACTTAAACGTACTTACTCTCTTTCCGGCATAAGAACATAGGGATTGAGATGCTCAAAAGCCTGTTCTGTAAGGATTCATTACTGATGATCTTGTCGCAGGAAGGGAGTACTACGGAAAAGTATAAGATTTTATCTATTATCCTAATTAAGAAGTATAAGCTAAATTTGTACACCTGACTACAAGCTTCTTTGCCAGAAGAAATTCAGGCTATTTAGTTAAGCCATGCTCCAGAGCATAACGCACTAGCTCAGTCCGGCTGTTAGTACCAGTTTTACCAAACAACCGACTCACATACTTTTCTACATTTCGTACACTAGTTTCCAGCTGCCGGGCAATTTCTTTATTCATTAAGCCCGCTGATACCAAATCTAAAACGCTCTGCTCGCGGGGCGTGAAGTCAATATTAATCGGGGGTGGAGTGGTGACGATCGCACTGCCACTACTATGGCCGCTACCAAACATGCCCTTGAGTTCGGCGGCAATCTGTTTGGCAATGCCTTCCACTTCTGGATTGTTGTTACTACTCGCGCTAGCGCGACGTTGGAGCACATTTTGGACGATCGCAATCAATTCTTCCGGGTCAAAGGGCTTCGATAGATAGGCATCACAACCAGCCTGGTAACCAGTGATCCGATCGGACTTCATGCCTCTGGCCGTCAAAAACACCACTGGCAGTGCCACAAACCTGGGATCTTCCCGTAATTGCTGCAAAAATTGGTAGCCATCAACCTGCGGCATCATCAAATCGGAGATTACCAAGTCTGGCTGATGCTGTTGCAGCATGTCCCAGGCATCTTTGGCATTACTAGCAACTTGCACCTGATAACCGCTGTCTTCTAAGTAAGCCTGGACAGACTCTCTGACACCTGGCTCATCATCGACTAAAAGTAATTTTGCTGACATGGCTATTTCCTGGAATTATCTAGATGGGTCAAGCGGTGGAATCGTTGTTTTCCAGTCTAACACCCATCAGAAACAGCCTGATCAGGCTAGATAGAACGTGAAAAAGTTAGTGGCTAATTACTCGTCAATAAATTTATGGATAAAATTCCGCCTACTTTAACGGTGGCAATTTGGAGCCTGCGATCGGTACCCATAATTATGGCACTGGTACTGCTTCTGAATATCTGGCAAGGTAACATTACTGCGGCCCATTGGTCAGACTTGCCCCGTCTGCTGGGGGTAACTGGGACTTTTGTAATTTTTGGGCTACTCATGGAAGCCTTGGCCAAAGCATTGCAAAATTTAAAACGGTGGGCATTGCGAGTGGCGATCGGACTTTCCCTTTTATATGTGGCCAGTATTATTTTCTTTTTGCCCGGAGCCTTAAGTCTGTGGTGCTTAAACTATTACGAAACTTTGGCCGCTTTCAAACAAC
Source organism: Chamaesiphon sp. (assembly GCA_020059425.1). The sequence continues at coordinate 5,207 of JAGVCD010000258.1, forward strand.
AAGATCGACCCTAAAAATAAAAATTGTAAAATTGTGGATGATGGTACCAATCGTGTCAATTAAAGTAATTTCTAACCCCACTAACCAACACCAACCATGCAAATTGATTTCCATCATGGGGTGACTTATGTAGTCTCCAGGTTAGCTGGCTTCAATCATCCAGAATCCGAAATCATTGCATACAGCGCCCAGTATGTTGATGATGCGATCAATCAAGGGGTGGTGAGATTTAAAAATAGTAAAACCCTGTTTCGGCGGATTAGTTCGGCGCATCGGATGTTGGATTACCGCAACTTTGAAACCCTCGCCAAAAACCCAGTCTGGATTCCTTTTCATTTTTTGCCCAATGGTGGTGAGCATCCCGATCAAAACCTGGTAGACAAACTCATCTGTCGCCCCAATAGTCAGGTAGCGCAAGCAATGGTCAGGCATTGCATCATGCAGCAAAATGATTTGTATAGCTTGCATCGACTAGGAATTACCATGCATGTCTTTGCTGATACTTGGGCACATCAAGGCTTTGCTGGCATCAATCACGAAATCAATAAAGTATCGGAGTTGGTTGATGCTGACGGTCAGCCAGATCATCACTTGCGCAATCGATTAGCCGGTTATTTTGTAAGCAAAGCATTACCCCTGGGTCACGGTGGGGCATTGAGTCATCCCGATCGACCTTATTTAATTTGGGGTTACACTAATGGCCGCAAAGAAATTGTCCGTCGCCACAATCCCAGTGATTTTTTGGCAGCCGCTGACGAAATGTGTAAAGTCATGCAGCGCTACCGGTTAGGTGATCCCGATGCTCAGGTATCTGGCTTGATGGAACCCGATCGGTCTTACATCGCTCATTTAATTAGCAACTTGATTATCCCTGACAAAAAAGAGCGTCATCAGCAGTGGTTGCAACACATTAGCCAAGGAAAATTTAGTTTTGGAGCCAGCCAAGTCAACTATGTTGATAAAGGAGTAGGATCTTGGAAACATGCTGCCCTAGGAACTGATAGTGCAGAAGATGACACTGATGAAATATTCACCTATCAAAATAGTTTTTTGTGTAGTAACTGGAAGCTTTTTCATGAGGCACTGCAAGTTCATCGAGTTTTTATTTTGCAGGAGCTGCTGCCCCAATACGGCATCCGTCTGACCTAGAAGATATGCAGCAGGACTGCGCTGCACCTGCCCAAAACGGAGTCCATTGGCAGCTAGGATGAATGGTGTTGACCTGGTGATATTCAATTACATACCTGAATAGAGTATTCGTACCATCGGTAAAGATATTGACCCCCAAACCAGAAAAATCTCGATCGTGCTTGAGCAGCTTATGGTCCGCAGTTTTACTGTTTGGACAAGTTTTGCTGCATCTATGCCAAGGCAAGATTTATCGGCGGTTGATTGTCGAACAGATTTTTAGAGCTGGCCCCCTGTCCATTACGCCAGTTTTGCTAGTCAATGTTTTTGCCGGAATGATTTTCACCATTCAAACTGCCCGAGAGTTAGCGAGATTTGGAGCGGCGGATGGAGTCGGCGGACCCTTTGCGCTGGCTTTTTGTCGAGAGCTAGCCCCCATTCTCACCGCTTGCATTCTAGCTGGGCAAGTTGGTTCCGCTTTCACCGCCGAGATCGGTGCTATGCGTATTTCCGAACAGATCGATGCCTTGTATGTACTAAGAACTGATCCGATCGATTACCTGGTAATTCCCCGCGTAATTGGCTGTAGCCTGATGGTGCCAGTGCTGACATTTTTTTCGTTAGTAATTGGGGTGTTAGGGGGCATGTTTGCCGCCGCTCAGCTTTACCATGTAGATCCCGAAAAATTTTTAGACTCCATTCAAAAAATTCTCAGCCTCACCGACTTGGTGGTGATTTTGCTGAAGGGCTTTATTTTTGGCGTGATCGTCGCGGTAAACAGTTGTAGCTGGGGCTTAAACGTAGTAGGCGGAGTACGCGGAGTCGGCAATGCCACCACCTCTGCCGTGGTCACCACCTGGATTGCAATTTTTATTGTCGATCTGGTTATTTCTCTAGTTTTCTTTGAAAATCCGTTGCTGTAAGGTGCTTTTGATCACGTCTAGAGAACCTGATCAAGCTGCTATAATGGCAGCGTCGTTAAGTTGGTAAGACTTTTTTGGTTAACGTATCCAATATAGACACCCTAGCTCAAGAGCTAGCTAGCATCCAGCAGACTGGTTCCAAAAAGATTGCGATGTTGGGTTCCCGGCATGTGCCCATCACCCATCAGCATTTAATTGAAATGATGAGCTACGCGCTGGTGTTGTCAGGGAATCGGATCATTACTTCGGGCGCGGCTGGTGCCAATGCCGCAGCAATCAAAGGAGCGATGCGCGCCGATCGCGATCTATTAACCGTGATCTTGCCCCAAAGCCTAGATCGGCAACCCTTAGAATCGCAAGAACAATTGCAGCAAGTACTACATTTGGTAGAAAGTCCTGAAAACGACGATTTACCTCTGGGGGAAGCTAGCACTATCTGCAACCAAGAAATTATTTCGCGCTGCCAGCAACTAATTTGTTTTGCCTTTCACGATAGTCGCACCCTGCTCCAGACTTGTCAGGAAGCCGAAGAACAGCGTAAGGTAGTCACATTGTTCTACTTCGACTAAGCTGGCATGAATTTTTTGCATCTTCCGACCACCACTGTGCTTTTGGGTGCGATCGGCTGCGCAGCGGCGCTAATTTATTTTCCGTATCTTTTTGTGGTGGTGGGACGGTTTCAGGCTGGTTACGATCCCGGAGCACCCCGTGCTAATTTTGACAAACTTTCTGACTTTGCCAAACGGGCGACTTGGGCGCACCAAAATTCCTTTGAAACCTTTATCACCTTTGCAGCAGCGGCCTTGATGGCCTATGTCACCAAACAGGATTCAGTTTATGTCGCTAATCTAGCGATCGCCTTTGTGGTTTCTCGCTTCTTGTTCTCGATCTTTTATATTATTAATTTCCCCATTGGACGTTCTCTCATGTTTGGCGTGGGCTCTTTCGCTACCGCCAGCTTGATGATTATGAGCATCCAGAGCGCTTTAACCTAACTTTCAATTTGGCCAAAAACACTTGAGGATAATATTATGGCTTCTTCCTATTCATTTGATATTGTCAGTGACTTCGATCGGCAAGAACTGGTCAATGCGATCGATCAAGCCAGCCGCGAAATTAATAGTCGCTACGACCTGAAAGATACCAAAACCACCTTGGAATTGGGCGATGAAAATATTAAGGTGGAAACCGCCAGCGAAATGACCCTCGATGCCGTGCATGACATCTTGCAAAGCAAAGCTGTCAAACGCAACTTATCTTTGAAGATTTTTGATTATGGCACCATTGAATCGGC
>JAGVCD010000321.1 GCA_020059425.1 Chamaesiphon sp.
AAGGCCATCGCCCCTTCAAAGCCCAAAATACTACCAAAAAAATCACCGACGGCTTCGGAGAAGGGTGCCCAGTTGGTACCAAATTGAAATTCCATCGGTAGTCCGGAGGCCACCCCAATGCCAAAGTTGAGTAGGTAAAGTTTTGACCAAAAACGAGCATGATAGTAATACTCTGGACGGCGGGTCTTCAGCCACATTCCTTCCACAATCACCAGATAAATTGACATGCCGGTGGTGAGGACTGGCCAGAGCATATGAAAGATAGCGGTGAGCGCAAATTGCATTCGAGAGAGCGCTACGGTGTTCGATAAAATATCCATAATTCCTCTGACAATTTTTAGCTGTCTGGAGAAAATATAACGCATCATTAGCAAATACTTGCCGCTAGGTTACAAAAATAGGGAAGGTTCGATCGAACCTTCCCTTAACTTTACAAAATCAACAGTTGCCCTCTGGACTAGCGCACACCTACTGGTTCTTTAGCCACTGGCTCCATCCCAAACACTTCGGCAAATATTTTTTCAACCTTGTTGCCGGAGTCGATCGATTCCAAAGGATCCTTCCGCAAACGATGCCGCAAACACAGAGCAATAATCCGCTGAATATCCTCAGCAGTAGCTTCGGTGCGTCCTTCATAAGCTGCTAATGCCTTAGCCGTGCGGGTGGTCACAATGTCACCACGTAAACCATCCACGTCACAAGTCGCACAAACCTCCGAGATTTTCACTCGCAAGTCATAATCCAAAGTCACTTGATCCAGGCGGTTTTGAGCATCGACAATCTTTTGGCCAAGAGCCAGCTGTTTTTCTTGATAATCTACCAAAAACTCATGGGGCTGCCGATCGAACTCTGATCGTTGCTCCACAATCTGCACCCGCAAAGTTGGTTCCTTCACCGTCCGAATTTCGGCGTGCATCCCAAACCGATCGAGCAGCTGAGGGCGCAACTCGCCTTCTTCCGGGTTGCCAGAACCTACCAAAATAAACCGAGCCGGATGCCGAATCGAAATCCCTTCCCGTTCCACAGTATTCCAGCCACTAGCAGCGGAATCCAACAAGACATCTACTAAATGATCATCGAGAAGATTGACCTCATCCACATACAAAATGCCTCGGTTGGCCTTAGCCAGCAGACCCGGTTCAAAGGCTTTGACCCCTTCCGATAAAGCTTTTTCAATATCGATCGTGCCACAGACCCGGTCTTCCGTAGCACCTAATGGCAAATCGACCATCGGTACCTTCTTCGTGGCTGTCGGAAAAGGAGTATTATTCGTCAGGAATTCTTGGCGGAGTTCGTCACTCATCAAGTCGGGGTCACTGGGATGGCTGTTAAAGGGGTCGTTAGCCACCACATCAATTTCTGGGAGTAGATCAGCTAAAGCCCTAATTGTGGTAGACTTTCCGGTGCCTCGATCGCCCATAATCATCACCCCCCCAATCAATGGATCAATGATATTAAGCAGCAGAGCTAGTTTCATCTCCTCTTGTCCGACGATCGCCGTAAAAGGGAAAACTACGCGCCGAGAACTAACAGGCGATTGAACAGGAGCAGTCACAAGATATTACCTATAGCTAATTACGTTTGATAGCGCCTCTTATTATAGGATGTAGAGCGGTCAATCTAGGCATTTATATCAGGTCATCTCAGATAAAGTGTCTAAAAAAGGTTATGATCTTACTCAATTTGTCATTCATCACAGCTAGTTGTGAACTACCTGTTAGTAATCAAAACTAAAACTAGCAAAAGTTACACTTGTTTTGATCAGGAGATAGTAGTGGGTTATTAATTATTACTTTGCTTGGTCTTCTTAACTAAAATTAGCTAAAATCTTTACTCATGCCTACATCCTCAGGTAACGAAAACTACAATTTAGACAATTCTGGTTTTTTGCATTTTGAACCAATTGGAGTGCACAAATCCCCCATCGCATCTATCGATCGGTCTGAATCATCACCCCTCTTAGATGTAGAGCAAGTGGATGTGGATGAAGAGATTAGTTCACTGTTTGCGATGGTGAATCCATCTTTGGCAGATGAAGAAAATGAATTGCCCTCCGCTAACGCCTCTGCTGATCCAAAAATATTGCAAAAAATAGCAGCGGCTCAAAAAATGTTGACTGATGTCCATTTTGAAAACCAGTTGAAAGCCGCAGCTATTGAAGAAAGTGTGGCCAGAGTTCAAGAACTGCGCCATCGTTCTGAAAAGTTGGCCAAGTTTAACAAGCAGCAAGTGCAACAAGTCCAAGGGGTTCTAAAATCCTTTGAGCAAATTCGGCAAGACATCATCACCGCTTTGGGTGAATTTGGTGGCTATGATCAAGTGCAGGCATTGCTGCAACAAATGAGTGAGGCTGACGCCTCCTTGCGTCAGGCGCAACGGGAGTTGCTCACCCATCAAACTGATTTATATAGGTCATTGCAGCAAATTCAACAGCAGGTGGAAGAGCGCAATGACAACACAGCTCATCTGCTCCAGCAAAAGCAATCCGACCTTAAAGGCTTTCTCAGTGCCTCTGAAGAAGTTGAGCAACAGCACTCCACCTCAACAGCCAATGGCTCTGGACAAATGCACCTGTCGGTAGAAGTACAGGATCCATATGAGCAATTGGCTAGCAAGGCACACTTGATCAAGGTAGCTAAAAGAGTCAATAAAAATAGTGAGACCATTAAAATCCTGCAAACGGAAATTGCTGAATCACATCCTCTTAAGGTAGCTAAAAGAGTTAATAAAAATAGCGAGACTATCAAAATCCTGCAAACAGAAATTACTGAACTGTATAACACCTTGAACCAAGGAATTAAGCAGGACGTTAGTAATTTGAATAGTCTTTACGGTGAAATGACTTCAACTTGGAGTGAGACTAGAAGAAAGCAATGTAGTATCGATAAAAGTCAGCGCCTGTTTCAGAATTGGCTAATGACCCTCTCGGTAGCGATGGTAATTATGTTGGGAGCAGTTCTCTATCAGCTCTTGAAGTAATTTCTTGCTTTAACCTGCTATAAAAACGTCATGAGCCGTTAGAATTACCCTGAATACTCATACCCACCATTGGAGGGCACACCCTTGACTACGCGCGTTATCATTCTGCGGCACGGCCAAAGCAGTTACAACAGTCAAGGTAGAATTCAGGGGCGTTGCAACGATTCGACTTTGACTGATAAAGGGGTAGCTGATGCGGTTACTACTGGCCAAGCTCTGCAGGGCTTGAGTCTGGATGCTGTTTACTGTAGTCCTCTCCAGCGGGCTAGTGCAACGGCTCAGACGGTAGTTGCGCAAATTCCCTCAGCTCCCACTCCAGTTAGTGACGATCGGCTGAAGGAAGTAGATCTGCCTCCTTGGGAAAAAATGCTGTTTACGGAAGTAGCCGCTCAGTTCCCGGCAGAATACCGTTTGTGGCAGGAATCTCCCCACCAGTTGGTTTTGCAGGTGAATGGTCAAGAACATCGTCCGATCGCCTCTCTCTATCAACAGGCGCAGGAATTCTGGCAAACAATTCTGCCACAGCATAATAATCAAACCATTCTGATAGTTGCTCACAATGGTATTAACCGGGCTTTGATCAGCACCGCATTGGGAATTTCCCCAGAGTATTATCAGTCTATTCAGCAATCCAACTGTGCGGTTTCTGTTTTAAATTTTAGTCAGGGCTGGGGTTCAGCCGTCCAGCTAGAATCGCTCAATCAGGTGGCTCACCTTGGTCGGCCACTCCCTGAAACCAAGACGGCAGGTCCCCGGTTTTTGATTATTCGTCATGGCGAAACTGACTGGAACCGGGCGGGTCGGTTTCAAGGACAAATTGATGTGCCACTGAATGACTATGGGCGAGTCCAAGCCGGTCAGGCCAGAGACTTTTTACAGTCAGTGCCGATCGACTTCGCTTTTACTAGCCCGATGCTGCGGCCCAAGGAAACTGCCGAGATTATCTTACAGGCTCATCCAGCAGTAGTTTTGCAAACCAATGCCGACTTACAAGAAATTAGCCACGGACTCTGGGAAGGCAAATTAGAATCGGAAATTGCGGTGGACTATGCCCAGGAGCTAGAAGATTGGCGCACCCAGCCTGAGACCGTGCAAATGCCAGAGGGTGAAAATCTGCCCGATGTGTGGCAACGTGCTGGTCAAGCTTGGCAAGATATTTTAAGCAAAGTGGGTGATGTCAACCAGACTGGTATTGTGGTGGCTCATGATGCTACCAACAAGGTCTTACTCTGTCAGTTGCTGGGTCTGCAACTCGCCGACTTTTGGAAAATCAAACAGGGTAATGGTGCCGTCACCATGGTGAGTTATCCCCGAGGTATTCAGGAGTTGCCCATGATTCAATGTCTGAATCTGACCAGTCATCTCTCTGGTGGCATCTTAGATAAAACTGCGACAGGTGCCTTGTAAGATGTCTAGTCTGTTGTTACGCCAGGTGCGGCTGATTGATCCAGTCGCTGGACTGGATCGGGTCGCTGATGTTTTGGTGGTGGATGGCCAAATTGGGCAAGTTGCCGATCGAATCACCGAATGGCCAGCAGATACTAGCGAACAGGATGGTCGCGATCAGATTTTGGCTCCGGGTTTGGTGGACTTGTATAGCCACAGCAGCGAACCAGGCACAGAGGAACAAGAGACGATCTTGTCGCTACTGCGATCGGCTCAAGCGGGCGGCTTTGTGGAAGTGGGGATTTTGCCCAATACTCAACCGGTGATCGATAATTCGGCGATCGTCAGTAAAATTCAGGAGTTATCCCAACAAGCGGCTGCTCAAATGGTGGCCGCTCCCTGTCTACATCTATGGGGAGCCGTGACCCAAGGCTGTGCTGGTGAACAACTAGCAAATCTTCAGGATTTGGCCGACAGTGCTGTGGTAGGTTTTACAGATGGTCGGGCAGTGCAAAACCCGCAGCTACTGCATCGTCTTTTAGAATATTTGCAACCTTATTCCCAACCATTAATGTTGTGGCCACTTGATCGTCAGTTAGCGGGGGGCGGGGTGGCTAGACAGGGTGCTGCAGCGCTGCGGCTAGGTTTGGCCAGCAGTCCGGCCAGTAGTGAATCAACCGCCGTCGCCACTATTTTGGAATTAGTAGCCGTGATCGGCACCCCGGTACATTTAATGCGGATTTCCACTGAGCGATCGGTGCAATTAATTGCGGCTGCTAAGCAAGCAGGTTTACCAATCACCGCCAGCACCACCTGGTTACATCTATTGGGTGATACGGAGACCCTGGCCAGTTATGATCCAAATTGGCGAATCGATCCGCCGCTGGGCAACCAGAGCGATCGGCAGGCGTTGATTCCAGCTGTAGCTAATGGCGTAATTGATGCGATTGCGATCGATCATCATGCCCATGCTTACGAAGACAAAAAAGTAGCTTTTGGATCAGCGCCAGTGGGAGCGATCGGCCTGCAGTTCGCCCTACCCATTTTATGGGAGCAGTTAGTGCAAACTGGTCATCTAACTGCCCTCCAGCTATGGTCAGCCTTAAGTACTAAGCCTGCTCAATGTTGGCAAAGACCAGCACCCACTACCCTGATTTTGTTTGATCCGACTACCAGCTGGGAAGCCAATGCTACCAACGTACTATCTCGTTCGTATAATACGCCTTGGTGGGGAAAGATTATCCCTGGCCAGGTGCAAGTACTTTAATTATTTATTGGGAAAGTTGAAAGTTACTTAGGAGTAGCCACTTGCAGCCGACTGACGCGCAGCGTAAAAGCCCCCCCACTAGTATCACTAAAGCCCTGTACCCGCACTAGATAAGTGGCAGTCTTTTTGATTCTGGCAAACAACAAGGAGTTACTGGTACCATCTGGTCCATCATCATTTTTACCGACAGTTTTGCCTTCTTTGGTTAAGAGCGCTACCACCGGATCAAAATTGTCGGAAATTAGATCGATCGCCACCTGGTCTCCTGCCGTGAGTTGAATAGTGTAGTCTTGGGCAAAACCCCCATCACCCAAAGGAATATCGCGATCGGAAAGTGTCCCTAACACATCTTTATCCAGTGACAAAGAGAGGGGCTTATACACGGGGCTGGAGCTAGGTGAGCTAGTTGCTGGCTTAGTAGGCGCACTATTTTGAGCAGTTGCTTGTTCAGGATTCAGAAAAATGATCAGCCAAAAGCAAGAAAGGGGCCATAACTGCCGAACAGGTCTGAACATACAATAGATTGTTGCTTAATTTGATATCAGAATATTATATGCTCCATTTACCTTCTGCTTCACAATTACAAACCTGGTTAGCAATCGCCAGCGAAGCCGCGCTAGCCGCTGGTGAAATTATTAATCAACACCGGAGTCCTCTGCTACAGATTGAGCAAAAAGGTCGGCTCGGGGATTTGGTCACAGTAGCCGATCGAGAAGCCGAAGCTAAAATCATCGAAATTTTACAACGACATTTTCCCACCCATAGCATTTTGGCAGAGGAGACTGGGAATTATGGAAGTAGTGATGCTGAATGCCAATGGGTCATTGATCCACTGGATGGCACCACTAACTACGCCCATCAATATCCCTTTAGTGCTGTCTCGATCGGTCTGTTAGTGAATGGCTTACCCACTCTGGGAGTGATTTTTGATCCCTTCCATCAAGAGTTGTTCCGCGCCGCCACTGGCTTAGGTGCCACTCGCAATCGTCAACCGATCCAGGTCTCGACGACCAATCAACTAGCAGATAGCTTACTAGTAACTGGTTTTGCTTACGACAGGCGAGAAACAGACGATCATAACTATCGAGAGTTTTGTTATCTCACTCATATTACTCAAGGAGTCAGACGGGGTGGGTCCGCAGCGATCGATCTAGCTTATGTGGCCTGTGGCCGCCTAGATGGTTATTGGGAAAGAGGTTTATCACCTTGGGACTTGGCTGCTGGGGTAGTAATTGTGCGGGAAGCCGGTGGATTAGTCACCGCCTATGATCAAAGTGATTTTGTTCTCAACTCTGGTCGGATTCTGGCCACCAATGGGTCAATTCATCAACCACTCAGTCAATCTTTAGCCAAAGTTCAACAGACAGATTGGTCATTTCCTGCTGAGTTATTTA
>JAGVCD010000053.1 GCA_020059425.1 Chamaesiphon sp.
ACCAAGCGATCGGCATCAACGGTCATTAAGATTTCAGGACTAAAACCAACAGCACTAATATCATCGAACTGAAAACAATACGATCGTGCCGAGTTGTTACTCTGAGCACCCAAGCTATAGGTTCCCAGCAGATCCATCTGCCCTTTAACTTTGACAGAACGGGCAATAATGGCTTTATGCAAATGTCCAGCCTGAATTGCTGCTACCAATTTGCTCACTTGAGTTTGGTAATGTTCGCGATCGGCAAAATCAACAACTGGCGGGGTAGCTGTGTAGCTGCGTAGTGGACGATCGATCGATAGAGCTTCAATAATTTTCGTCAGCGGTTTCACACTGCGAATCCGAATCCCTTTAGGCGTAATATGTAACTCTGTTTCTGGGATCGAAAAATACAACAGCGGCTGATCCATCGCTTTGGTATAGGGCGAATAAAACCGCGCCATATCAAAGCTTACATAACCATAAGCCGTCCAATTTTCAATCGGTAACGATGCTAATACTGCCTCCACTTGCTTGAATGGATCGGCTGCAACTGGTTGTGATTGAGTTTGACCCATACAACTAAACGTCACTGTTTCCGCGCTAACCGCCACACTACCTAATGTGTTTCCGGCAATCCGAGTCTCCAGATCATTCTGGTACAGCATATAGCTAGAAAATAGACCAATATCTAATAAATTCTGCAACAAAGATTGCGGATCTTTCGGTTCGGGTACAAATAATTCATGATAAACAAGTGGTTGAGTATCGACATAAGACATAAAAAATACCTAGCTATACTAGCTATAAGGATTAAAATCACAACGATTAAGTCATTTTCAGCAGTGCTTGACGATGCACTTTACCGGTTGGTGTGCGTGGCAAGGTTTCCAGAAAATGAATACTTTTCGGGGTTTTGAATGTAGGCAATTGGGCTTTCACCATCTGACGGATACTGCGTTCTAGATCGACAGAAGGAGCAAATTCGGATTTGAGGCTCACGTAGGCAATTACCTGCATTAGAGCTTCCTCATTCTCCGTACTGGGCAATACCGCCGCATCCAGCACACTTTCATGTTGGAGTAAAACATCTTCAACTTCAAAGGGAGAAACCCACATCCCATTGACCTTGAAGAAGTCATCATTACGTCCCATAAACCGAAAGTAGCCATCGGCATCTTGGACATACTTATCGCCAGTTCGCATCGTGGTGCCATACAAAGCCGATCGCGTTGCCGACAAACGTTTCCAGTAACCCAGCATCAGGCTCTCACCGGCTACTTGTAAAGCACCGAGTTCACCAATTTGAGCGGGCATCCCTTGATCGTCTACAACTTGCACGTCATAGCCTGGAACTGGGCGACCAGAAGTCCCCGGACGACATTCACCTGGTTTATTAGATAGGAAAATATGTAGTAACTCAGTTGTCCCAATACCTTCGTAAATCTCCATCCCATACATTTCTTGCCACTTCAACCAAATTGTTTTGGGCAGTTGTTCTGCTGCCGATAAACACAGCCGTAATGAGGATGTATTGAGCGGAGCAATCTCATGTAGGGAAAGGATGCCAGCGTAAATACCTGGAATACCAAATAGCACTGTCGGTTGATAGGTTTGGATATCGGCAATGATGTCAAACGCATTTGCAGCGTCGGAAAGAATAGCGGCGGCACCTACTGACATGGGCATATACAACGTATTACCTAAGCCATAGGCAAAGGGCATTTTGGCGATCGAATAAACCACATCATCTTCCCGTAAACCGAGTACAGCCTGGCCATACTGCTCGGCACAAACCACCATACTTTGATGTAGATGAATCACGCCTTTGGGTCGTCCGGTGCTGCCAGAAGTATACAACCAGAAAGCTGGCTCCTCTCGATCAGTCTGAGCCCAAGCGATTTTCTCATCCTGTTGACTTAGCAAGGAGATTAGTGGAATTTCTCCATCTACTTGAAGAATATGTCGCAAGAATGGCGATTGAATGGGATCAAGACTTACCAGCCAGGCTTGATTAGTGACTAGTACTTGAGCGCGGCTGTCTTGGAGAATATACCGAATATCCTCCAAGGTACAAGCGGTATTAATTGGCACTGGGACAGCACCCAACCAGATTGCACCCCAAAAAGCAAACACAAACTCGGGAGTATCTGGGAGAAGAATAGCGACACGATTTTCGCGATCTAGACCTAATTCAGCGAATAATCTAGCCATTCGCCTAACCCAGCTATACACCTGTGTGTAAGTGTAGGTATCATCTCGGGAGTAAAAAGCAATGCGATCGCTTTGATGTCGCTCTAGAGTACCTTCAAGAAAATGAGCCGCCACGTTAAAGGTAGTGGGTAGACGCGCAGAAATACTTTCCACCTTGAATTTCCTATGATGAAGAGTTGGAATAATGTGTAGTTAAACATTTACTACGGTTCAGCCGGCGAAACTGCTGTCGCTAACTGACAAATTTCAGCTAGTGTAATATCCTGCCGAGTTCCCAATTTCAAGTCAATACTAAGCCTGCGCTTCAATTCTAGAGAAAGTTGAACCGTCTCAACGGAATCAAGACCTAAATGTTCATGCAATAGAGTGTCTTCTTGAATTATTTCCTCTGGGATACCCAAAGTCACTAAAATCTCTTTTAACGTATCCATAGGTAGAGAGAGCAAGATGAGAAACCGCCGGGGAGAATAGCGTTTGTAATTTAATTATTGAGAATTATTTGTGATAGTGTACAAAGAAATTATCACACAATCTTCGGACTTGGCAACTAAGTTCGAGAATTTACTCAAATAGTTATTGAAGTTTAATAACTAGTTTAAGCCTACCCCTGTTAAGGTGAACATTTGTTCTTGTTTTCTTTCAGAAGACGTGCTGTAGATACATGGGGATGATGTTGACTAATACCTATCAAGAATGCACTGGTGCAAAAATTGCGGTCAGCGATCCAAACTTGTTTGGCTTGTACTGTTTCTAATATCGTTGGAAATAAAGAGCGTTCTTGAGCGTGAGCATCCTCGCAGGGGAAAACATCTGTAACTAGCATCTTTTGGGGGTCGAGTACTGCAATCGATAGGCCGGGTAATACCTCTAAGCGATGCTCTGTTCTGGCTAAATGATTGCCGCGTAACAATTGTCATCGTCGCTGATTCTTAACAGTTAATTTCTAGCCTCTAACCGGTGCCATTGAGTCAAAAAGACCCAATCCAAGGAATATTACAAAAATGTGACAAAAAGTCTGGGTGGGGATTGACAACACGGAGATCGCTCATATACTATCAGACCTTATTGATAATTGTTCTTATTTAAAATGCAGAGTAATAATTCCAGTGGTAAGTATAATTTTTACCAACAGCTATGCATACACCAGATCTGTCTGGCGATCGGTGCCGTAATAATTGCCCTACCAGTTCGAGTCCAAGCGCAAACGATCCAAGGTGTCACCAGTCAAACAGCAATCGTTGACGTTGCCTCAGCAAAAGCCTCCCTGTTGGGGAATCGCCACAATAATCTAAGTCGGAAAAATTTACCGACAATCAAAAAACTCCTAGCGCAGGCAGTAACCGCGCCGCTGAATATTACCGGAATTAAACTCAACCGGGGGGCGAATGGAATTGAAGTAGTTTTAGAAACCGCTGGCAAAATCGGCACCTTAACTCCGAAAAGTATTGGCAATCGCCTCTACTTCGATATCCCCAACGCCACCCTTGCGCAACCATTCAAAGCGGTCAATCCGTCTCCAGGCGTGGGGAATGTCTCTGTTACTCAAATAAATCCTAGCTCCGTGCGCGTGGTGATCGTCGGCACCAATGGGGCACCCCAAGCAACGGTAATCGCCAGCGCAGCCGGTGCGAGTTCTCCCCCTGTAGCACAGAAGGCCGAGTCAGAAATAGAAATCAATGTCGTCGGGAAGTCGCGCCGTAATTCCTATCGCACACCGAATACCACTACCGCTACAGGTACAAATACGCCAATTATCGAAACCCCATTCTCTGTGCAAGTCATTCCCAAAGCGATTATTCGCGACAAGCAGAGTAAAGATGTTAAAGATGCGCTGAGTAATGTTAGCGGCGTTACTTATAACGGGAATGTCCAAGGTCGCAGTGGGGAAACGTTTAGCATTCGCGGCTTCTCTGGCGTGGCAAATTTACGAGATGGATTCCGGCAATTTGGGATTGGTGAGGGACAGACCCAACCAGCCGCCGAAATTGCTAATTTAGAGGCCGTTGAAGTCCTCAAAGGGCCAGCCTCAATTTTGTATGGCGCCATCGAGCCAGGTGGACTGATTAACCTCGTTAGCAAGAAACCATTATCTCAGCCATTTTATGAAGTAGAAGTTCAAGGTGGCTCTCGGGGTTTAATTAGCCCCCGGTTTGATGTTTCTGGCCCTTTAACCGCTGATGGCAAGGCACTCTATCGCGTCAATGGACTGTATGAAAGCATCAATAGCGTGCGGAATTCCACTCAACCCAACCAGAAAATTTTTATTGCCCCGACAATTGCCTGGAAAATTGGCGATAAGACTGATCTGAGTATTTCTGCAGAATATATCGACTCCAATCGTTCTGCCGATTTTGGATTGCCCGCAGTGGGAACGAGTGTAGCCGATGTGCCACGCGATCGAATTATCGGCGAACCGAGCGATCGAGTCACCAATCAATCTCTGAATATCGGTTATATACTCGATCATCAGTTTAGCGATAAATGGAAACTCCGCAATGCTTTTCGCTATGCCTCCAATCAGTATGATTTTAATGTTGTCGCCTTGCCGCTGGGTTTCGATGAAACGACAAATACTGTCAACCGTTCTTTCGCGACACAAGAAGCTCAGACCAAAGACTATACCTTTCAAACCAATCTAACTGGTGAATTTGCAACGGGAGATGTCAAGCACAAACTGTTAGTCGGCGCAGATTATGTCCGTCGAGATGGGCGACTTTTTTCACGCATTGGCGACCCCACAGACCTCGACCTGTTTAATCCAGTGTATGGAGTAGCTAAACCTAATAAACTCGACCTCCCGGCCTTTGGTGGTAGTAATACTGGCGGTAATAGTTTTGGATTTTTCGTCCAAGACCAAGTTGATATCGTCAAAAATTTAAAACTCCTAGCTGGAGTCCGTTATGATGCACTCTCGCAAAATATTACTAATATTCCTGGTACAGCAACCGAACCCGGAGAAACTAACTTAACTGCCAGTGCGCTCACCCCTCGGCTCGGACTCCTCTATCAATTTAACGATCGACTCTCAGCCTACGGTAGCTACTCACAGTCTTTTGCCCCTAATCCGGGTACAACAGCATCAGGCGCAGCCTTAGAGCCACAACGCGGTAAAGGATATGAGATTGGAGTCAAATCAGACTTAATCGATGGCAAGTTGTTTGCAACGCTGGCATATTTCGACATTTCCAAAACAAATGTCCCCGTTACCGATCCCAATAACCCATTATTTTCGATCACCTCTGGCGAACAACGCAGTCAAGGGATTGAATTCGACATCTCTGGCGAACCTGCGCCCGGTCTGAAGTTAGTGGCATCTTATGCTTATACCGATGCCAAAGTTTCTGCCGATTCAGATCCGACACTCGTTGGTAAAAAATTGTTTGGGGTGCCCGAACATGCAGCGAGCTTATGGGCAACTTATGAACTTCAGCAAGGCCAGATGAAAGGTTTAGGTTTTGGGGCAGGTCTAAATTTCAAGGGAGATCGTCAAGGCGATTTGGAGAATACCTATCGACTGGGAAGTTATCTGACTGCGGATGCGGCAATCTTCTATAAGAAAGATGATTGGCGATTTGGACTCAATTTCAAGAATATTACCGATGCCAAGTATGTCGAAAGTAGTTTCGGATTGCCTACATCTGCCAATAATTTTGGTGATCCATTCACTATCCAAGCTACAGCTTCATGGCAGTTTTAGAGGTAGCAATGAAAAGCTCCATCACTTAATATACGCAGTAACTATAAATCTTGATGAAGCTCAGCTAATGAAGATTCAGAGAGAAAAGTTGCACTAATTGGGTTTTACGGTGATAATTGCGGTTAGCATAAGCAAAAGCTATTGATAATTTTTGTCAAAAGTTTATGTCTAATATATTATACAATTATTGCAAAATACTCTTGTGCCACATAGATCACAGATTCAGAGCTGTAAAGCCAAGTTTGATACCCATCATCTGATCTGAGCTAAGACTATTTGTGATATTATCTCAATAATCTCATTGCTATTTATCAATACTAGAAATCATGAGACAACCAAGCCTTAGTAACATGTCCAGAGGAAATGCCGACAAAGATTTGTTAATTGTCTTGCTTGTTGGCCTGGGCAGTTCGATCGCGATTCATATTTTGGCAATTTTTGGCGCTGGC
>JAGVCD010000167.1 GCA_020059425.1 Chamaesiphon sp.
CAAGAAAAAGGTCGTATCTTAACAATATTGGGCTATTCTCAACAGGTCTTAGGCCAAATGGATCGGTCGATCGCTTTGCACCAAGAAGCGTTGTCGATCGCCAATACCGCTGGAGACAAATCCTGTGAAATTGCCAATTTCAATCACCTCAGCCGCATTTATCTGCGGCAGCAAGACTACGATACCGCCATTAGTCATAGTCAGCGAGCTTTAATATTAGCGCGGCAAGCTGGCGATCGTCAGGGTGAAGCCAATGCCTTAATTAACTATGGCTACAGTGAGGTACTAGCAGCTCAAGCCCGCGCCGAAATAGAAGTAGAGGGATATGAACAGCATATTAGCTATCTACAGCAGGGGCTGAAGCTCGCTGAAAAGCTGGCTGATCAACAAAGCTTAGCACTGTGCTATCACAGCTTAGGGATTGCCTATTTGACAATTCAAGATCTAGAAGAAGCGATCGACTATTTAAGGCAGGGCGTGGAAGCAGCTCAGGCTATCAATGATTTATACTTACGGGGTTTGGGCATCACTTACTTAGCGGAGGCTTATTATCAACAGCAAGATTATCCAGCAACGCTGTTTTATGCAGGCGTGGGGATGTATGCTCTGCATCAAATTGGAGCCAAAGAGTGGCGACAAGCGGCGCACATTTTAAACAATTTAGAAGAGCAGCTGGGAGTGGGTGGCGTGATGGTGCTACCGCAAGAACGGCTAATTGAACATCTGGGGATGGAGGGCTATGATTCTTTGCCAGGGTTGCTAGCTGAATATCGTCGATCAATCTGAATCTAGATATTTCCCCTGCAATTACACCTAAATACCTATGCTTGTAACCTTTCCTGCAAGCGGGTATGGCGGCGCACCGACTTAGTACTACTGACTGCTTGTTGCATGGCTCGTTCCTCACCCACCAAAATCACCAAATGCCGACCCCGAGTAACTGCTGTGTACAGCAAATTGCGTTGCAGCATCATACTGTGCTGAGTGCTGATCGGAATCACTACCACCGGAAACTCCGATCCCTGGCTTTTATGAATAGTAATGGAATAGGCTAGCATCACGTTATCCAACTGGGTAAAGCTGTATTCAATTAGCTTGCCAGCGGGTTCTTGCCAGTCGGGATACCGAATTTGAGTAATCACTTCTTCATCTTTAGTAACGATCGATTCCACCACCCCAATATCACCGTTAAAAACCAGTTGAGTATAATCATTACTAGTTTGAATCACCCGATCGCCAACCCGGAATTGTTTGATTTTTCGCTGGCCAGGGATCTCCGGATTCCACAGTTTTTGCACCAATTGATTGGTGGCAATATTGCCGCTATCAGACTTGTGCATGGGCGCTAGATACTGGACATCGGCGGGAGAGTAACCCAATTGGGGCAATTTTTCTTGGAACAACCATTCGATCGCCTTCGGAATAATCGCCGAGTTGCATTTCAGCCACAGACAATCTGTCTCAAATTTTTCGGTAACTTTAGTAATTACTTCTAACGCTGGCATCTGCCCAGCATTGATCGCATAGGAACATTGAGTGATTTTAGAAGCGGCAGCTTGCCGAAACACCTCGGTCAGTTCTGCCACCGGAAACACCTGGGATTGAATCATGTCGCGCAGCACGTTCCCCGCTGCAATCGATGGCAACTGATTCACATCGCCAATGAGCAAAACTTGCGCTGACAAAGGAATAGCTGCAATTAAAGAATCGGCGATCGATAAGTCCAACATTGAAGTTTCATCAATAATAAAACAGTCGCCCTCCAACGGATAGCGACTATTGTGACTAAAACCACTGCCCGTCCAACCCAACAACCGATGGATGGTTTGGGCTTCTAAGCCAGTACTTTCTTGAATGCGCAGGGCGGCTTTGCCAGTGGGCGCACAGGCCACCACCCGGCGTTTTTGATCCAGCCAGAATTGCACGATCGCTTTAGCGGTAGCCGTTTTACCCACCCCTGCCCCGCCGGTCATAATAGTCACCCCTTGGGTGGCGGCCATCTGCAAGGCGGCTTTTTGGCCAGCCGCTAGCTCCATACTGTTGTCGGCTTCATAGTCTGTGATCCAAGCATCCAGGTCGATCTTCAGCTCCAAACTACCGCACAAACTTTGTAAGTTATCGGCCAAGCGGCATTCGGCTTGGTGAGCGCGGTACAGATAAACATCCTCCGACTCTACTACTAATTTCCGCCGTTCGGGAGCAGTGGCTGAACATAAAGACTTGATATGAGCGGCAATGGTATCAGGTATGGGTTGATGACTAGGTAGTCTTAAGACATCTGCACAAATGCGGATCAGCACTGACTGTGGCAAATAGCAGTGTCCCTGCTGCTGAGCGGCTTGGCGCAGGGTATCGGCGATGGCGGCTTGGTAACGAGCGGCACTATCGATCGCAATTCCGGTCTTGAGGGCAATGTCATCGGCGCGCTTAAAGCCAAAACCGCGCACCCGCTCAATTAAAACATAGGGATCTTCTTTAATGGTGGCGATCGACTCATCCCCAAATTCCCGATAAATCTTGGCTGCATAGGTGGCCGAAATTCCTAAACCAGCCAAAAAGGAAATGAGGTGTTGGAGCTTACGACTTTCGGAATAAGACTGCACCATCTTATCTAGTTTATTGATGGTGATGCCACTGACTTCCAGCAATCGTTCCGGCTCCCGTTCTAAAATCTGGAAAGTATCATCACCAAAGTGATCCACAATCCGCGCCGCCATTTTTTTGCCAATACCTTGCAGTGTCACCAAAAATCCAATCACCGACTCCCGTCCCACTGGTTCGGCAATCCGATAACTGGTGAAATTGAACTGGTTACCATAACTGGGGTGTTGTCGCCAATCACCGTAAAGGGTTACTAACAGGTCTTTTTGGGGAGCGGGCATCACTCCCACAGCTTTAAAAGATTGAAAATCGGCATCAGCCATCTGGATCACTACGTAGTGATCGTCACTATTTTGATGCATGACTTGAGCGATCGTCCCGTTGATTTCGGCCATGACCCGTCGGAAGCGAGGATGTTGGTCATTATACTTTTAAGTTGACCGCCGTGAAGCCTTGCCGGAGGGTTTGTTGCCGGATCAACCACGATTTTTTGATGCGTTGGCCGAGAACTGGTGCTAGTCGGCTAACTAGTTGCCGGAGCAACGGATATTTCCGCAACAATTTGGCCTGCCCAACTTCAGCCTGCTGAAGAGCTTGCACTTGCTCAATTTCCGGCTCCCGATCGGCTTGGATTTTGGCCAGTAATCGATCGATCTCTACGCCACTCCGATGATCTTGCAGAGCCGGTACCAAATAATTAGCCGCCACAATCACATCCCGCAGCGCCATATTGATACCCTGCGCCCGAATCGGCGACATCGGATGAGCGGCATCACCCAGTAACAATAAACCGGGGATATGCCAACGGGGGCAGCTACCCACCACCACCGATAGCAGCACTGGTTTTTCGATGGAATCCGCTGCCGACCTAAAATGAGCAGCTAACCAAGGCGGAGCTGCTGCCGCTAAAATCTTTGACCAGTCAGCAGTTTTCCAATCGATC
>JAGVCD010000075.1 GCA_020059425.1 Chamaesiphon sp.
ATTACATAGGCGAGGGGCGATCGGAAGTAACCATACAGTTCGCGGCGATAAATGGCCAAAATATTATGAAAAGCCGTGCGCATAGATGCTTGCCAGACAAAACTGCCTTCATTCTATCTGGACTTTGGCCATTGCTCGCGATCGGCACTCCTAACCAAGCTCAAGCAAACTGTTGCCCTAAAGTAATAGGATTGTGCACGGTAATCTTCTTCTTATTGATCGAAATCAACTCACCATCTTTCAAGTCACCCAGCAGCCTAGTAACAGTGACCCGAGTAGAGCCAATGGCTTCGGCGATCGCCTGGTGAGAAAGTCGCAAGTCGATCGTAATGCCATTGTTATTGGGTAAACCAAAATCACGACACAGAATCAGCAAAAAGCTCACCAACCGCGAACCCATATCGCGATGCGCCAGGGTTTCCACCATCATCTCGGTTTGGAGAATCCGTGAAGATAAACCCTTGAGCATCAGCCAAGACATATCGGAGTTGTCTTTGAGAGCTTTTTCAAACTGTTCGATCGGCGCCGAAATTAATTCTACTGGGGTAAAAGCCACCGCATGATAAAAGCGATCGGAACGGTTGCCAGTGATTAGGGATAACACCCCAAACACACTATTTTCGCGCAGCAAGGCCACCGTAATCTCTTCACCGGCTTCATAGACGCGCGATAGCTTAACAGCACCTCGGCGCAGGAAATACACCCGCTCCGCCGGATCGCCAGGAAAAAATATCGTCTTACCGCGATCGAAAGACTCCACCAGTGGTGGAATCGAGCCACCAATGCTCTGAAATACGTTTGCCAGCGGTCTGTCTTGTAATGCAACCATATGTACCACGTCACCAAATGGATTTGACCAAGTTATCTATTAAGACCTGAATATCATACTCGGAGCAAATATCAGGACTTTTATGAATAGCAATTCTCTGGGGGAAAGAGGCTAAGCCAACAAATCACTAGGAAATGATTGGTATTACATACTACTTAATCCGAGTTGCCAATTATTTTTTGTATCAGGAAGTACATTTACTAACTCTTCCCTAACGCCCCCGATGATGAGATCATAGACCAGTGCCGCCGTAAATGTGAAGTACAGATGCTAGACCTAAAAAATAAAAATGCCTTAGTGACCGGTATTGCCAACGATAAATCGATCGCTTGGGGCATCGCCCAACAGCTCCACCAGGCCGGAGCCAATATCGGTGTAACCTATCTCCCCGATGAAACTGGCAAAATGGAAAAAAAAGTAGGCAAACTGGTGGAATCATTGAATCCCAGCATTTTCCTACCCTTGAACGTTCAAGATGATGCCCAAATTGACCAAACTTTTGGCCAAATCAAAGAAAAATGGGGCAATATCGACATCCTCATTCACTGCCTAGCTTTTGCTAACAAAGAAGACTTGGCTGGAGACATCAGCAAAACCTCCCGCGTCGGTTTTGCCCAAGCCATGGAAATTAGCACTTTTTCGCTTACTAGGCTAGTGGGTGCTGCTAAACCCTTGCTGCGTAGCGGTGGCAGTGTTATCACCCTTACCTATTTGGGCGGGGTGAAAGTGATCCCCAACTATAACCTGATGGGCATTGCTAAAGCTGGACTAGAAATGAGCGTCCGCTACTTGGCCACAGAGTTGGGACCAGATAATATTCGAGTGAATGGCATTTCAGCAGGTCCCATTCGTACCCTGGCTTCTTCGGCAGTGGGGGGTATTTTAGACATGATTCACCATGTTGAAGATATTGCGCCGCTCCGCCGCACGGTGACGCAAACCGAAGTTGGCAATACAGCGGCTTTTTTGGGGAGTGATCTATCCAGTGGCATAACTGGGCAAATTATATATGTAGATGCTGGTTATGAAACTATCGGCATGTGAGTCAACCAATGCAATATAGGGTTGGCTGACTGGCCAGAAATAGTAGAAAAAGCGGTGAACTGAAGTTCACTGCTTTTTTATGGGTTTAATTCTGGTAACCAAATCGATGCAGTGGTTGTCAAATTCTTGTAAGGTGATGAGGATTGTCAAAGTTAATTTTTATAAAGGACAAATCTCTATGACGACTGCTACAGCTCTTAAGTATGAAGTAAAAGATATTTCCTTAGCACCTTCTGGGAAACAGCGCATTGAGTGGGCTGGTCGGGAAATGCCTGTGCTTAAGCAAATTCGCGATCGATTTGAAAAAGAAAAGCCCCTCGCTGGCATTCGGTTGGTTGCTTGTTGCCACATTACTACCGAAACTGCTCACTTGGCCATTGCTCTTAAAGCCGCTGGTGCTGATGCTATTTTGATTGCCAGCAACCCGCTGTCTACTCAAGATGACGTAGCCGCTAGTTTGGTGGCCGATTATGGTATTCCAGTTTTTGCTTTTAGAGGCGAAGACAACGCTACTTACCTACGCCACGTTGAAACCGCCCTCGACCACCGCCCCAACATTATTGTGGATGACGGCTGTGATGTAGTAGCAACTTTGGTAAAGGAAAGACAGCATCAGCTTACAGAGCTGATTGGCACCACGGAAGAAACTACTACTGGCATCGTGCGCCTACAAGCGATGCTAAAAGCTGGTGTATTAACTTTCCCTGCTGTAAACGTTAACGATGCTGACACCAAGCACTTCTTTGATAACCGTTATGGTACCGGCCAATCGACTCTGGATGGCATCATCCGGGCAACTAATGTCTTGTTAGCTGGTAAAACCATTGTGGTTGCTGGTTACGGCTGGTGTGGTAAGGGCACTGCCATGCGGGCACGCGGCTTGGGAGCCAATGTGGTTGTGACTGAAATTGATCCCACCAAGGCGATCGAAGCGGTGATGGATGGTTTCAGTGTCATGACCATGGAAAAGGCTGCTGCGGTCGGTGATATCTTTATCACCGTTACTGGTAACAAGCATGTGATTCGTGGCGAACACTTCGAGTCCATGAAAGACGGCGCTATCGTTTGTAACTCTGGTCACTTCGACATCGAAATTGACTTGGAAGCGCTGAAGGGCAAAACCAAGGAAGTTAAAACTGTGCGTAACTTCACTGAAGAATATTGCCTCAAGAATGGCAAGTC
>JAGVCD010000037.1 GCA_020059425.1 Chamaesiphon sp.
ATTGACAAAATGTGTCTTTCCAGCACCCCATTCACCCTTCAATAGAACAGCAAAGCCAGGTGCATAAGGCAGTCCACAATAGTAATCCAAATATTTTTCTACATGGCTATTAATTGGTTGCTGATCTTGATTCACTATTATCCTTAATTGATTTAATAATATCGAGAGTATTCAAATTATATTAATTATTTTACCCTATTAACCAATTATTTAGTTCAATAAAACTGATATTTACACTTACGAATAGGGTGGGTACTTACCACTGTCCCAAATCTAGACACAGTAAAAGGTTTGTATATTTTGCTGATGAAAAAAATTTTATGTTTATTCGATCCCTGAACCAAAGCGATCGATTGTCAGAGTAGAGTGCGATCAAACAAACAAGGTTAATCAGGTGGATGCTCTTCCATCTTGACCCACATCCTCCGCACCCGAACTACTTGAGGGCGATTCATCTTTAGAATCACCACCGTTGCCCGACCGATCGGAGTAAGCCCCACGATTTCCGTACTATCCTCAGACCAAGCAAAATGTTCTATCCATTTTTGCCAATGGGGATGAAATAGAGCAACAAGTTCGTTTGTATCTGGATCGGATGCCTGCTGCCTTTGAGCTTTGTAACGATTGCAAGATGGACAAGACAAACAAAGATTTTCTAATACTGTTTCACCGTCAGCCGATCGAGGAATGATGAGTTCAAATTCAAAGGTGCTTACGGTCAAAGCTTCTGCTGTGCGGCAATAAGCACAACAATTAGCAAAAAGATGCCTGACCTGTCGCTATAGTTCAACCGCAATATAAGCACTCATGAAGCCTGAGCTAGATCCCCTGAAGATTGTAAGGTATACCTAGCGCGGGTTTTCAGTAATGTTAAATGGTCAATTTGGGTTAACAGCTGATCCAGCTCTACCAATTCTTTGTCATCAAGTTTGTTCTCAACATTGCGATCGAGCAACTCATTTAGTCGGGATTGAGCAACCGGAGCCAGAGTACTATGAGCCAGTGCCTGTAATTCAGCCTGGTTCATTCCAATTAAAATATCTTGGTAGATACTCGATGCCTGGGTTAATCGATCATACGTTTCCAGATCCAGCAAGACACCAATGCGCTGTCCTTGTTCGTTGGTAATGTAACGGGCTTGCTCAGACATAATACTTTGCGATTCAATGCGTCTAGTGCAATCCTAGCTTAAATTTGATACTTACTCGATCGATCTTTACATCCCAGCAGGAGGTCTTGGCCAGGAGCGGCGCAACCTATCATAATTTGAAATTTAGCATTTCTTGACCAGCAGCAGTCGGCAAAATTTCGATCGATCTAATTGGCTTACCATTAATTTCTACCCGATACTTGCCCACCCGTAGACCTTGTAGAGTGAACAATCCTTGAGTATTTGTGATCGAAAAAACACGTAACTGCCGATCAAGTCCGATCGCCTCAACTTTGGCACCCTCCACGGGCTTATTATCAGCCTCGGTGACGCTTCCCGAGCGAGTATAAGAACGAATCAGTGGCAGTGATACAGTTGTGTACGCACCCGCTGCCACCTCCACCGCTACCGCCTCGCGATCGGTCTGCCAATCAGCAGGAAATCCAGCCGGATCGAAATCAATGCGATGGCTCCCCGGCACAATCCGGACACTAACACCACCAATCTCTGCTGTTGGCCGCAAAGAATTAATCGATCGATTATTAATATTCATCAACAGATCCAAATCCTCGACATAACTCTTTTCACCAGAGTCCCGTTTACCATTAGCATTCTGGTCGAAAAATGGTTTGACCAGAATGCCGCCCTGAGAGCGGAGGGCATCGGTTTTTTGCTCTCCTAATTGGATGCCATTACTCAAGTTGAGGTTAGACACTAAATCTAGCCGAAAGGCACTACTCCCACTCGGTGTCGCTGCTTGATAACTACCGCGCAGCATTAAACCAGGTGACACCGCTACCCCCGCACTGACAAACATTCCCTGATTTAAGGCTCCAAATCCGTAGCCTAATTCAGTTTCCCAGGCATTAGTGCCTTCACTAGTGCGGGCTGGGGATAGATAGCGCCAACCCAGAGTTTTCCAAGCTGTGGGTGTGGCCGATTGAAGATTATTTAGTTCGTAGTTCAAAACAACACTACTACCACCATCAATACTGATATCAGGAGTAAAATCATAACTACTTTCAATGGCTATCTTTTGTTCGTTACCTTGGTTACTTATCTCAAATAAGCCCCAGCGTTGTTTGAGATACCAACGCAATCGCTTCATGGTGTCAAAACTAGCTGAAGCAAAGGTATAACTATCACGATTGCTACTAGTATATTGAGCTTCTAAAGCCCCGACATCTTGCGGATCGTAGGTAGCAGTTAAACCAAAAGCTGGAGCTACTTGCCAATAAGCCCGAACTTTAGTGGAGAGGCGATCGATCGAAAGATTGACATTTAGCTCCGGACTGGGTTGATAATTGATGGTACTACTGAGATCGATCGAACGCCCCATTAATGTAGATAATGATACTTGCACTGGTGCAAAGCGGGGTCGCCAAAACAACTCACCTAAGCCTTGCAAACCATGATCATAAACTACCCCCGCTCCCAACGTTAGATCTTCGGATATACCCCACCGACGAGC
>JAGVCD010000285.1 GCA_020059425.1 Chamaesiphon sp.
ATGTATTCTTGAACCAGGAAAAATTCTTGTTTTTCTTCAAAAAAAGCCAGCAGACGCGGAATTTGTTCGTGGCTGCCTAGCTGTTGCAAGGTTTCAGCTTCTTTTTGAAAAAGCTTCCGGGCAATTTCCAACACGGCGGGGCTGTTACTAGCTGGTTTCAGATGTTTTAGTACACATTTAGGCTGACCAGGTAAATGTAGATCTTCGGTGATGTAGGTTTGGCCGAATCCACCAGCACCTAAAACTTGCAATACCTGATAACGTCCGGCTAGTAACTGGCCAATCATAAAAAAAATTCACAGCGATTACTCTAACTTTACCATTCCCGATTAGGTGGAAATTATAGACACCTTGAATTTAAGTAAGATGAAGTAAGTTCGATCAAGCAACTTGCCATGACTAATTCTTCGACCAGTCATCGGCTGCATCTAGTCAATCACTACGAGCAGCTGAACCTTCATCCTTCGGCCTCGGCCATCGAGATTCGGCAAGCCTATCGCCTACTCAGCAAAAAGTATCATCCAGACACTACTAATTTACCAGTAGTTGAGGCACAGAATAAGTTTCAGGAGCTAAACCAAGCTTATGCCATTTTAACCAACCCCACTCGCAGGTTGTTATATGACCAAGAGATAGGTTACTCTCGCGTGCGGGTGATGCAAGCTCCCGCTGCTCAGCGCTCTAAATATCAATCCAATTCTGCTTATCTTGACCCGATCGATCGACCGCTGTCTGCGGGAGAAATATTTGTGCTGCTATTACTCAGTGGTACGTTTTTGATTTGTATTGGCCTAGTATTAATAGTAGCCATCAGTCGGGGCGAGTTAGTTTATTAAATTGATTTATATGGTAAAAGTTGTGCTGAAAAGTTGTTTTTGTTTAATGATTATCTGCTTTGTTGCTGTTACAACGCCGCCGATTTTTCCCCCTTGGCCTAGCTGGTCAGCGATCGCCGCCACGACCCCAAGTCCAGCTCCGGGACAAAATGTGACTGTCAAAGGCAAAGTAAAGCTCATCAATATAGAAGGTGGCTGTTATCAACTAATCACCACCGACAATACTCATTATGAATTACAGGGCGAATTTCCTAAACAAGACGGTCTCATCGTGAAGGTAAAAGGGACTTTGGCCACTGACTTGGTAACCACTTGCCAAGTGGGGCGGCCTTTACAGGTTAAAAATATCCAGATCTTAAGAAATCACTAAATTTTATGGCCAACATCGATAGTGCGGCTATTAAGGCTCGGGCTAAAGCCATGGGCTTTCACTTAGTAGGTGTAGCAGCCATCGATAGTGCAGCCATTGATACCACGGCAGAGCGCTTAGAACAGTGGCTAGCTTTAGGCTATCAAGCAGAAATGAAATGGATGACCAATCCGCGCCGAAGCGACCCGCGTCTAGTTTTGCCTGGCGTTCGATCGATCATTGCCGTAGCCCTCAATTACTATCAGCCCCAAGCTCGGCCAACTGGAGATCAATACGCCAAAATTTCCCGCTACGCCTGGGGCAAAGACTATCATAAAGTCTTAGAAAAAAAGCTTAAGCAATTGACCCAATGGTTGCAAAGCTCATCACCCCATTCTACTTTTAGGTTCTATACTGACACCGGTCCGATCGGCGATAAAGTTTGGGCAGAAGCTGCCGGGCTGGGTTGGATCGGCAAAAATGGTAACTTAATTACCCGCCAGTATGGATCTTGGGTGTTTTTGGGAGAAATCTTAACCGATTTAGAACTGGTTGCCGATCGACCCCATACTCAACATTGCGGCACCTGTACCCAATGTTTGACGGCCTGTCCCACCCAAGCAATCGTCGCCCCTTTTGTGGTAGATGCGAACCGTTGCATTGCCTATCACACAATCGAGAATCGAGCCGCGCAACTACCAACCGCCATTGCCAACAATTTAGCGGGCTGGGTAGCCGGTTGTGACATTTGCCAAGATGTTTGTCCTTGGAATCAGCGTTTTGCTCAACCCACCAATGTGATCGAATTCACTGCGGATGACACCCGTATTCAGGTAACATTATCAGACTTGGCCGAGCTCAGCGATGCCGACTGGCAACAGCGCTTCACCGGTTCAGCCCTGAAACGGATTAAGCCTCCGATGTTTCGACGTAACGCCCAAGCTAACCTGGATGGTCTGGCTAATGACTAAAACCGTTATTTTTGATTTTGATGGTACTTTAGCCGACACCTTTGCAGTCCTCATTGAGATCACCAACGAATTAGCCCCAGAGTTTGGATATCAGCCAGTGGATGAGCAGCAAATTGCCCAACTGCAAGGGCTCAGCTCTCGCGAAATTGTCAAGATGGCTGGGATTTGTCGCTGGCAAATTCCCTTTTTGCTCTTACGGTTTAAACAAGATTTTCGGCAAAAAACTAATCGGGTTAAGCTTTTTCCGCAAATAACACATATGCTACGCACCCTGAAATATGCTGGCTATAAAATTGGGATCATCAGCTCTAACTCTGTCGAAAATATTGAAACGGTATTAGATAGGTATCAAATCAAGAATCTTTTTAGTTTTGTCCATTCCTGCTCAGTTTTTGGCAAAAGTCGTGCCATTAATGCAGCCTTGTTGGCTAACTATATCGATATTGCCGAGGCGATCTATGTTGGCGATGAAATTCGAGATATCGACGCTGCTAAGCGCAGCAAAATTCAGGTAATTGCCGTCACTTGGGGCTTCAACAATATCGAAATTTTAACCAAGCGACAGCCAAACTATTTAGTAAATCAGCCCCAAGAAATTATTAAACTGCTAGTCAAGGAAGAAATTAAAAATGTCGATCGATCCTAATTTACGGGTGCCGATCGCCATTAGCTGCGGAGCCATCGTCGGCGCTTTAGGCCGACACTATCTAAATATGGCGATCAGTAATTGGTGGGGCAACAGCTTTCCTTGGGGAATTTTCGTGATTAACATCACTGGTTGCTGGCTGAGCGGATTACTATATGGTCTGGTGAACATGCGGGTAATTCACCTATCATCAGACTTATATGTAATGCTTACGACTGGTTTTTTGGGAGCCTACACTACTTTTTCTACTTATGGATTAAATGTAATACAATTACTCGAAGAAAGTTGGATCCTGGGCATGTCCTACGCCATAGGAAGTGCCTTTTTCGGCATTGCTAGTGTCCGATTAGGGATTATAATGGCTCATTGGTTTAGGAACTAACAAAATTTAGGGTCATGTTGCAATCTACCCGACCGCTGGAATATGCCGAATACGCTGCCACTGCTGCCGCAATATTTGGACTAATCATTTCTCTTTTTACCGGTAATTGGCCGGTTGTGGTGGTTCCACTGGTGTTGGCTCTCAGTTTGAGTGTTTTCAATAGATATCAAAGTGATCAAACTTATCGCCGACGCTTAGCGAAAGCAAATAATGACCTACAATTACAGTACGAACAACTACAACAAGAAATTGTCCAAAGTCGGAGTTTTTCCACAACTTTAGTAAAGCAAACGCTGGCCAACCAAAAATTAGAACTACCGGCAGCGGATGGTGAATCATTTAACTTTCAATTGTTAGAAAAACGAGTGGTTGATCAACAACGATTGATGACTTCTTTTCAAAACCACATCATCGGTGTCGAAGGCACTATTACTAATTTGGTAGAGGCTCTAGATGGAGCAGCCATTCCCGATCGAGTGGAATACCTAGAACAAGCAATCTTCAAACTGTCCGAGATGGCTGGTGTGGATCCAGCCGAAATTTTGAATCCGATGATCAGTGGTCAGCGACAAATGGCGATCAGTGCAGCTAGCGAGTATTCTCCAGCTGCCAACAGCCCTGAAATGTTTAGCCTCGAAGATCTCGGTCTTGATGACCCTGAGCCACTGGATGTTTTTGATGATCAACCAGAACCTACTAGACTACAAGGAACTGATTCTGGATTTTTGACCCAACCTAAAAATGCTGAACTGAGTATTGATAAAATTGCTGCCGATCTGATGTCTGGTGATCTGTTGGGAGCCGATCCAATTTCTGGAGATTTGCTGTCTGGAGATTTAGAGAATATTGACAACATATCAGCAAGGCCATCTTGGGAGCTGAAAACAACTCTCAAAGCACATACTGATTGGGTGCGCTGCTTAAGCTTCACACCCGATACTCATACTTTAATTAGTGGTAGTTTTGACCAATCAATTAAATTTTGGAATCTGGACAATTACCAACTGATTCATGATTTACAAGATCATCGCAAAGGCGTTTTTGCCTTGGCCGTCAGTGCTGATGGCCGAACATTAGCCAGTGGTAGTTGGGATGAAACTATTAAGCTTTGGCATATCCAAACTGGTCAGCTAACTGCCAACTTCGCAGGACATACTGCCTCAGTACGCTCCTTAGCAATGAGTCCAGATAATCAATTACTAATTAGCGGTAGCTTTGATAATAGTATTCGGGTTTGGCATCTAGATTCTGGCGATTTATTGACGACAATGTTACAAAGTGAGCCGATCGCCGCCATTGCCCTTAATCACACCGGTCAGCTGTTGGCCAGTACTGGCGATGATGGATTGATCAAGTTATGGTCAATTAACACTGGTCAAGTTATTGCTCAACTCACAGGTAATAGTAACTGTATTTGTTCTTTGGCTATTAGCCCTACTTCCGATGCGATCGTGGCTGGAACAGTGAGTGGTTCGATCGTCGTTTGGGCAATCAACCTTCAGGAGATAAGAAGCAGTAATCCGCTGCAAAAGTTCAAGGCTCATTCCGGTCAAATTAATTCTTGCATTTTCCATCCGGATGGTCAGTCTTTGGTAACTGGCAGTGTTGATGGCAATGCGCGGATTTGGGCAAAGGAAACAGGTAAAAATTTCCGAGAAAAACCGCGTAAGACTCTTCGGGGTGAACCTGGTCGTTCAGTGATGTCTACAGCAATTAGTAGTGATGGTCGATCAATCGCTATTGGCGGAGCTGATGGCAGCATCGAAATATGGTGTAGTTAGTGATATATTCCAGCTAAAAAGCCAGATTAACTTAAAGGGATAGTAAAGTGAAATTCACTACCCTTGTTTTTGCCACCCGATTCTGCCCAGATCTCACCGCCCCAGCTCAAAACCGCTTGCCGACAAATGGCTAACCCTAAACCAGTACCGCCAGTAGTCCGCCGCAGAGAACCTTCCTCTTGATAGAACCGCTCAAAAACAGCTTGGAGCAAAGCTGGCTCAATACCTCGACCAGTATCAGCAATGATTACCTCTAACATCGGATGACGACTGTGGGCTTGAATGGTGATATGGCCTTTACTGGAGGTAAACTTGGAGGCGTTGTCGAGGAGCTTGCTTAAAACCTCCACCAGCCATTCACCGTCTAGTTTTACTAGGGGTAAATCGTCAGCAATATCGATAATGATTTGGGGCATATCATCCTCATGGGTGCGGGTTTTCATACCACTCATGGCCAAATCGACACATTCACGCAGCACCAGATTTTCGGGATGCCACTGAAAACGACCACTTTCGAGCTGAGAAAGAGTCAGAAAATCTTGAATGAGTTTACGCATCCGCTCACTATCCGAAAGAGCTGTGCTCAACATCACCTGCCGCATTTCGATCGACATATCTGGATCGCTGGACAGACTTTCTAAACAAATTTGAATAGTGGATAAGGGAGTGCGTAATTCATGGCCAGTAATCGCTACTAAGTTGCCCCGAATCCGATCGAGCACCGCCAGCTGTTCATTCAGATATTCCAGGTGGGTATATGCCTCCGCCTGGATCAAGGCACTGCCCACATGGGTCGCGACTGCTTCCACTAAGCCGATTTCTTCTGGTAGCCACTGGTG
Source organism: Chamaesiphon sp. (assembly GCA_020059425.1). The sequence goes on from JAGVCD010000285.1 coordinate 5,805, forward strand.
GGCAGTCGATTCACAGTGATGAAGTTCGATCATCCCCAGCAGTCGATCTTGAGAGAGTACTGGCACCAATAGCAAATCTACAATTTGGTATTTGGCAACCAATTCGGTCATGTTGAAATTGTGCTGATCAGCCGCCCCTAGAGTTCTAGGCAAACGAGTCCTAATTATTTCTTGGAGTAGCGGATGAGTAACTATATCCCAACTATGACCAGCCAAAGAAACAATATTAGGCTGGCTAATATATTCGTAGTTAATGGTGGCAATATCACTATCAACTTGATAACGATAGATCAAGCAGCGACTGGCTTGCATGGCTTCGCCCAGTTCTTTAACGGCTATTTGTAAAATTTCATCGGGTTTGACCGAACTACGCAGGGCACTGGCGATTAGGTTAACCAGTCTTTCGCGATTTTCTTGAGCCGCGATCGATCGATAAGCCTTAATTAGCTTGTATTGGCCAGCCTGGAGGTAGGTTACTAACCGCTGAACGAAAGCATCAGCACTAGCCGAGCTAGCTTCTGTCGTAACCATTGGTGCTGTAGTTAACTCAGTTTGAATTTTCTGAAGCTGTTTTTTCAGCTTTGGTCGGTATTTGGCAACTCTTTCCAGTAAAATTTGGGCAGCGTCCATAGCAATCTGTCGATCGAACGTCCAGATCCCATCAAAACGCTGGGAAGATTCTAATCCTTGCGCATTAGTCCACTCGCCAGTACGTTCTTGGCAAATTAAGCAAGCCGCTGAGTTGGAGCCAATTACCACCAAGTTCCATTCTTGAGCTAAGCCATCATTGGGATTGATCGGAATCAGTACATAGTCGGTGGCGGGAATCTTACTACTTTCCATGACGGATAAGACGTAAGCTCGGTCAGTTTGGGCGGCAATACGCTGGTAACGGTGCGCTTCTTGCCGGTAAAACCTTTCTTCTTGAAAGGTAGCAATTACCAATGGTCGATCGGCACCAGCTAGCACAAGGTCTTCCATGGCTCGCGACAGAGCAGTTAGTGAAGACTTGAAATAAAGGTGGGGACGCAGGTGGGAATGTTGGCTTAGTAACTCTGTCAGGACAGAATCGGAGATGCTCATGAACCCGCCTTCAATAAGGCTCTGACGTTA